>JAIYAB010000487.1 GCA_027489275.1 Hyphomicrobiales bacterium | reverse complement strand
GCGTCCCAGTCCCCGCCCATCGCCACACCGCCGCTATAGGCATCGAACAGCGTCGATACCACCCGCTGCGCGCCTGCGGCCGCCGCCACCTGGCTGGGATGATGGTAAAGCTTGCGATACATAAAGGCTTTGAGCGCGCGTTCGGACGCGGCGAGCGGGGGAGAGAATCCGACCAGCATCTGCCCCGCCCCGCGCACCGCATCGGCGCTGTCCACGCCCACCGCTTGCACCCGCGTCTCGGTCTCCGCAATCACATCATTGACCATCAGCCCAATCTGGTCGCGCACCAGCTCGCGCAGCAGCCGCTCGCGCGCAACGCCAGGGTGCCGCGCCTCGACCTCGCGGTAATTGGCCGCGACCCAGGGCTCTTCCATCAGCATGTCGAGCGTCAACAGACCCGCGCGCAGGCCATCGTCGATATCATGGGAATCATAGGCGATGTCGTCGGCCACAGCGGCGACCTGCGCCTCGGCGCCGGGCTGCGACCAGAGCCACAGATCGTGGCGCTTGTCATATTCGGTGATGGCGGCGGGCACGCCCCGCTCCCGGTACCGGGCCAGCGGCGCCCCGGTCGTGTCCACAAGCGGTCCGTTGTGCTTGACCAGACCTTCCAGCGTCTCCCATGCGAGGTTCAGCCCGTCGAACGCCGCGTAGCGCTGCTCCAGACGCGTCACGATGCGCAGCGCCTGGGCGTTGTGGTCGAAGCCGCCATGCCCCGCCATGCACGCGTCCAGCGCATCCTCGCCCGTATGTCCGAACGGGGTGTGTCCCAGGTCGTGGGACAGGGCGAGCGCCTCCGCGAGGTCCTCGTCGAGGCCGAGCGCACGGGCGATGGAGCGGGTGACCTGCGCCACCTCGATCGTGTGGGTCAGGCGCGTGCGGTAATGGTCTCCCTCGTGGTAGACGAAGACCTGCGTCTTGTGCTTGAGCCGCCGGAAGGCGGTCGCATGGACGATGCGGTCGCGGTCGCGCTGGAATTCGCTGCGGGTTGGCGAGACCGGCTCGGGAACGAGACGACCGCGGCTGGCGGCCGGATCGGCGGCCCACGGCGCACGCCAGCGGTCGAAGCGTCCGCGCTCACGCTCTCGCGACACGACCCGGCCTCCGGTTGAAGTTGACGTCGCCCGCACTTACGTTCCACCAGTAGCGGAATGCAAGCAATCTCCCCCGGAGCCACCATGTCCATGGCCGAAGCGTCCGTCAGCCCGTTCACGGTCACAGAGCGGGCCGCGCGCCGGATCCAGGCGATCGCGGCCAAGGAGCCGCCGGGCTCGCGGCTGCGCGTCAGCGTCAGCGGCGGGGGGTGCTCGGGGTTCCAGTACGAGTTCGGCTTCGACACGGCCGTCCAGCCCGACGACCTCGTCGTGGAGCGCGACGGCGTGCAGGTTCTGGTCGACTCGGTATCCCTCCCCTTCGTGGAAGGCTCGACGCTCGATTTCGTCGACGACCTGATGGGCCAGTCGTTCCGCGTCGCTAATCCGAACGCGACGGCCTCTTGCGGTTGCGGGACGAGCTTCACCGTTTGAGGCTTCCATGATCCGGCCGTGATCGGATCCTAGGGTTCCGGATCGTTCGTTCCGGACAGAGCCCGCATGGGCATCCGCGCGCGTTCCAGACGTTGTTTACCCGGACATGCTAGGGCTCGCGACAGCGCGGGAACCCGATTGCTGCGCGGATCGACCTGGGAGACCTCGACCATGACTTCGCGGCTTCGGCGTTTCGGCGCCACGGTGTCCGTTCTGGCGCTTCTGGGCGCCGGCGCCTATGCGGGCAGTCACCTCGTTCTCCGGGCGACCGCCGACCGGCTGATCCGGGATGCCGTCGGACCCGGCAGCGGCGTCACGGTCGACGCGGTGCAGGTCGAACCCCTGTCGGGACGAATCGCGATCACCGGGCTCGCGGTCTCGACGACCGACGGCCGGCGGATCACCGTCGGCTCCGTCGTCCTGCACCGGCAGGGCCTCGTCTCCTCCGCCTTCGCGGCCGAGAACTTCACCGTCAACGGCCTGTCCTTCGAGGCCGCGGGCGCGAAATACACGATCCCCCGCATCGACGTGGTCGGGGGAACGATGACGGCGGCGGACGTCCGCGCCATCTTCGACGGCGCGTCAGCAACGCCCATGTCCGTCCGGATGGCCCGCCTGAGCGCCGAATCCATCGCGATTCCCGAGATCACCGCCACGGCGACGCAGAACGGCATCGCCTCGGCCTTCGTCTATCGCGACGTGCGGCTGTTCGGGCTCGCCGCGGGCGTCGTGCGCTCGCTGGCCATTTCGGGCGGCACGTTCGAGAGCCGGTCGACGGACCATGCGACCAGCAAGGGCGAGTTCGGCCCCATGGCGGCGACAGCCATCGACCTGCCCTGGATCGCCAGGGCCTACACGGAAAAGGCAGGCCCGAACGACACCGTGGCGAAGGTCGCCTACGCCACCTTCAGCGTCGACGGACTCTCCGCCACGACGCTGTCGAAGACAGGCGACGAGGTCGGCAAGGCGAGCGTCGGCCGCATCGTCGGCAAGGACTTCAGGCTGCGTCCGGCGCGCGAGCCGTGGCTGCCCATCGTCCAGGAGCTGGCCACGAAGTCCGAGGAGGCCATGCAGAACCTCCCGCCGGAGGACCGCAGCCGCCTGGTGAACGCCATTGCCGACATGATGGAGGCCAGCGAGGTCGGGCTCGTCGAGGCCACCGACCTGCGCTTCTCGGGCACATCCGCCTCGGACGGCACGGGGCGCATCGGCCGCATGTCCTACTCCGGCGCCGCCGTGGGGCGTCCCGCTGAAATGCGCATGGAGGGGATGGAGTTCGGCGACAAGGAAACGCAGGTGCGTGTCGGCACCATCCTGCACACCGGGTTTTCCTTTGCCTCCACCTTCGCCGGACTGCGCGAGACCCTCGGCCAGCCGGATTTCGATCCCGCCGACTTCGACATGCGCAAGCTGATCCCCGAGCTCGGCACGTTCGCGATCCGCGACGTCGACATCCGCACGCCCGCGAGGAAAGGCACGCCCGCCCCGACCCGCCTCGGCCTGAAGACGATGGAGATCTCGGCGACCGACCCGATCAACGGCATCCCGACGGCGCTTCGCATCGCCCTCGACCGGCTGACGATGGACATTCCCCCGTCGACCTCGGAGGACGGGCTGAAGGACCTCATCGCGCTGGGCTACAAGGACGTCGACGTGTCCATGGGCTTCGAGGCCCGCTGGCGCGAGGCTGACAACGATCTCTCGATCGGAAATGTCAGCGTGCAGGGCGTCAACATGGGCGGCATCGTCCTGCGCGGCACCGTGGGCAACGTGACCCGCGACGTGTTCGCCGGCGACGCGACGATGGCGCAGATCGCGCTGTTCGGCGCGACGGTGAAGCAGGTCGCCCTGACCATCGACAACCGCGGCCTGTTCGAGCGCGTCATCGACCGCGAGGCACGCAAGCAGAAGAAGACGCCCGACCAGTTGCGCAAGGAACTCGGCGGCGCGGCGCAGATGATGATCCCTGCCTTCCTCGGCTCGACGCCGTCCGCCAGGGCGGTGGCGGCGGCGGTCGCCAAGTTCGTCGCGCGGCCCAACCGCCTCGTCGTGACCGCGAAGGCGAAGAACCCGATGGGCATCGGCGCGGCCGACGTGCTGATGAACGGCGGCAATCCGGGCGACATCCTGGCCCAGATCGACCTCACCGCCGTCGCGGAGTGACATCGGCAGGCGCCGCCCGAAGCCTTTCAAGCCCGGACCGGCACGGGTCCGGGCCGTGACCGTCAGGCCGAGCCGCCGGCCTGCGCCTGCGCCTGCGCCTCCACAACCGCCAGGGCCGTCATGTTGACGACGCCGCGCGCCGTGACGGAGGAGGTCAGGATGTGCGCCGGCAACGCCGGCCCGATCAGGATCGGGCCGATGGGCAGCGCGTCCGCCAGCACCTTGATGAACTGGTAGGCCACGTTCGCTGCGTCGAGGTTCGGCATGACGAGCAGGTTCGCCTCGCCCTTCAGCGACGAGGCCGGCAGCTTGCGGTCCCGCACGATCTGGGACAGCGCCGTGTCGCCCTGCATTTCGCCGTCGACCTCGAGGTGCGGCGCCTTCTCGCGGATCAGGGCGAGCGCCTCGCGCATCTTCACCGAGGAGGGCGTGTCGGACTCGCCGAAGTCGGAGTGGCTGACGAGCGCGATCTTCGGCTCGATGCCGAAGCGTAGGACGTGCTCGGCGCACAGCACCGTCATGTCGGCGAGTTCCGTGGCCGAGGGGTCGGGCCGCACATGGGTGTCGGCGAGGAAGTAGTTGCCCTTCGAGGTGATCAGCAGCGTCATCGACGACAGGCCGCGCACCCCCGGCGCCAGGCCGAGAATGTCGCGGATCAACCGCAGCTTCGACTGGAACCGCCCTTCCAGCCCGCAGATCATGGCGTCGGCGTCGCCGCGCACCACCGCGACGGCGGCGATCACCGTGGTCGATGTGCGCACCAGAGCGCGCGCCGCGTCGGGCGTGATGCCGCGCCGGCCCGAGCGCTCCACGAAGGTCGCCACGTAGTCGCGATAGCGGGGATCGTCGTCGGGATTGACCACCGCGAGGTCCCGACCCGGGCGGATCGACAGCCCGTATCGCTCGCAGCGCGCGGCGATGACCGCCGGCCGGCCGACCAGGATGGGCACCGCGATGCCCTCCTCGATCGCGACCTGCGCCGCGCGCAGCACGCGCTCGTCCTCGCCGTCGGCATAGATGACGCGCTTGGGCGCGACCTTCGCCTGCGTGAACAGCGGCTTCATGATGAAGCCCGAGCGGAACACGAAGCGCGACAGTGTCTCCTCGTAAGCCGCGAAATCGACGATCGGCCGCGTCGCGACGCCGGAGTCCATGGCCGCGCGCGCCACCGCGGGCGCAATGCGCAGGATCAGCCGGGGGTCGAACGGGCTCGGGATGAGCGACTCGGCGCCGAAGGTCTGCACCTCGCCGCCATAGGCGCGCGCCGCCACGTCGGAGGGCGCCTCGCGCGCGAGCCGGGCGATCGCCTCGACGGAGGCGAGCTTCATCGCCTCGTTGATCGTCGTCGCCGCGACGTCCAGCGCGCCCCTGAAGATGTAGGGGAAGCACAGGACGTTGTTGACCTGGTTCGGGTAGTC
>JAIYAB010000258.1 GCA_027489275.1 Hyphomicrobiales bacterium | reverse complement strand
CGGTTTCGACACGGATCGGCAGGAGCTCGCTTGCCGAGAGAATCGCGAAGACGAGATAGGCGCTGAAAAACGGCAGCGCGCCGCTCACGACGACGAGGCCAGCGGCGGCGATGGCCTTTTGCAGCGGCGTCGGGTTCCCGGCCAGCCTGTCGCGCTTGACGAAGGCGACACCGAAGCGGCGCACCGGGACGATCAGGATGATGGCGAGCGCCAGGGCCCCCAGGACGAACAGCGATCCACGTGG
The DNA here is from genome assembly GCA_027489275.1 of Hyphomicrobiales bacterium. Taxonomy (GTDB): domain Bacteria; phylum Pseudomonadota; class Alphaproteobacteria; order Rhizobiales; family Beijerinckiaceae; genus Alsobacter. The sequence goes on along the minus strand of JAIYAB010000258.1, from coordinate 16,955 downwards.
CGTCAGGCGGGTGATGGCGCGATCGACGGTATCCCCCGCCACCAGTCTGAGCGCTCGCGCATCGGCGGGCAGCCCCCGCACGATCTCGAGCCAGAGCGTCGGCGACACGATGCTCTCCGACGTTTCGAAGAGCCGGTCGGTGAACAGCGAGCGCCGCAGGTCGGCGATCGACTTCTCGATCTGCTCGGCCTGGACGATCAAGGCGCGCGCCAGTCGGACGGTCTCGTCGACCTCCGCGAGGGACGCCTGCCGTTCCTCGCGCTCTTTCGTCACCTCGGCGCTCTCGGGAGGGTCTTTCTCGCCCGGCTTGGCTCCGAGTTCCTTCAGTCGCAGGCGAATGGCGTCTCCCCTCGGCGCGAGGTCGACGACGACGGCCCGCGCCTGATCGTTCAAGGGCTCGATGCTGCGGCGAAGCGCCTGCAGAGCGCCGTCGGACAAGCCCGGTCGACCGATCCCGGCCTCGATCTGGTCGAGTTCGATGCGGACGGCTTCGAGCTTCTGCCGGATCTGGGCAGCCGGACCGGCCGGACCGATCGTACCGACGGAGGGAGCAGGCTGTTGGGCCCGCGCGGGGCCGGGCGTCACCCACGCCAGGCCGGCGAGCACGGCGAAAAGCGCCAGCCAGGCGTGCCATCTGCGGGTGATCGGTCGCGCCATGACAGGGAAACCTCGGAAGGGACGCCGGCGAAAGCTGCTGGCGATTCGCTCAAACCCAAGGTTTGCCTGCCACTTGCGTCTGCGGCAAGGCAGTGGGAGCACGCGCGCGGGCCACGCGGCGCGGCGTCCGCGTGTTCCCGCGCATCGCGGATGGCGGGCGGGCGGGGCCTGCGTCAGGCCTTCGATGCGGCGTAGCGCTCGATGCCCTTCAGGATCAGCGTCCGCGCTTCCTCGGCGTCGCCCCAGCGGATGACCTTCACCCACTTGCTGGTCTCGAGATCCTTGTAGTGCTCGAAGAAGTGCTTGACCTGATCGATCGTGATGGCGGGCAGGTCGGTATAGTTCTCGACCTTCTCGTAGCGGCGGGTGAGCCTGGTCGAGGGTACGGCGATGATCTTTTCGTCGCCGCCGGCCTCGTCCTCCATGAGGAGCACGCCGACGGGACGCACCGCCATGACGGCGCCGGGCACGATGGCGCGCGTGTTGGCGACGATCACGTCGCAGGGATCCCCGTCCTCCGACAGCGTGTGGGGGATGAAGCCGTAGTTCCCGGGGTAGCGCATAGACGTGTAGAGGAACCGGTCGACCACGAGCGCGCCCGAGGCTTTGTCCATCTCGTACTTGATGGGCTCGCCGCCGATCGGCACCTCGATGATGACGTTCACCTCGTGAGGCGGATTCTTGCCGACGGGCACGGCGTCGATACGCATGATGGATCTCCTCGGAACCGGAACTCTGTCTCCGGGCGGCACGGCTGTTTAGGCGCGGGCACGCCCTCGGACAAGAACGACTTTCCGGTCATGCCGCCGCAGCGCAGGATCCGGATTGCCGTCTTCGGGACCCGGCGAAAAAACACGACAAAGGGAAAGATATCGTGCATGTCGCGCGGCGAGCTGCCGCGAGCCATCGCTGCGAGGCGTCGCAACGGCCGTCAGACCCAGCCGAAGGCGTGCCGGGCCCGGACAACGGTGCCGAAGGTCTCGTCCATCTCGCGGACCTTGATGCCGCCGAGCCGCGTGTAGAAGCCGCAGGCCCTGTCGTTGTCCGCGAGCGCCCACACGAGCAGACCCTTGAGGCCCCGCGCGTCGAGGTCGCGGCGGGCAGCCGTGAAGAGGCGACGGCCGAAGCCGAGGCCCTGGTACTCGGGCGCGAGATAGAGCTCGAAGATTTCGCCGAGATAGGGCGAGGCGGCGAGCCGGTTGCGGCCGTAGCTGGCGTAGCCCCGCAGGCTGTCGTCGATCTCCAGGACCACGATGCGGGCGCCCCGGTCGAGAATTGTCCGCCACCACACCGGCCCGCGGCGCTGGACCATCTGCTCCAGTTCGCGGCCCGGAATGATGCCACGATAGGCCTCACGCCAGGCCTCGTCGTGGACGGCGGCGATGGCGGAGGCGTCGGCGGGTCGAGCCGACCTGATGGTGATGTCGACCTGGGTCACGCGCAGAGATTGGACCGGCGGACTTCATCCGTAAAGACCCCTTGCGTTCCGCGGCCGATTGCCGGCACCCCGCATCGCTGCTATGGCCCCGACACCGGCTTACCTCGAGCGCCATTCCGTGCTGAAGAACCTGCTCACTTCCTTCCGGACGCCGCCCGAGGAGCGCTACCGCCGCCGCATGGCGCGGATCGCGCGCTGGGACCGGCCCATCGGGGGCCGGCTCGACCGGGCGACAGCATGGGCCAACATGCTGCTGGCCGATCACGGGATCTTTCGCCTCGCCTACCTGAACCGCCACAGGGTGGGGTCCCGGCTGTGGCGCTCGGCGCAGCCGGCGCCGGGAGACATCGCCCAGCTCGCACGCCTCGGGGTGCGGACCGTCGTGAACCTGCGCGGCGGGCGCGAGTACGGTTCCTGGCCGCTGGAGCGCGAGGCCTGCGAACGGCACGGCATCACTCTCGTGGATTACGTCGTGCGCTCGCGGGGAGCGCCGGACCGCGAGGCGCTGCTGGCTGCGCCGGCACTGTTCGAGACGATCGCCTATCCGGCGCTGATCCATTGCAAGTCGGGAGCGGACCGGGCCGGCTTTGTCGCGGCGCTGTACCTGCTCGTGCACGAGAAGCGTCCGGTTTCCGAGGCGTTGGCCCAGCTCCATCCCCGCTTCGGGCATTTCCGCTTCGCCAAGACGGGAATCCTCGACGCGTTCTTCGAGCGCTATCGCGACGAGGGCGAGGCGAAGGGCGTCGACTTCGTCACGTGGGTCCGGTCGATCTACGATCCGGAAGCGCTGGAGCGCGACTTCAGGCCCCACGCGTTCTCCGATTTCATTGTCGACCGCCTGCTCAGGCGCGAATGATCGCGCTTCCGAGGACCTCTTCGGCGATCACGTCGCCGCGCTGGAGGCGGTGCAACCGGGCGTAAATGCCATCGCGCGCCAGCAACTGCTCGTGCGAACCCTGCTCCGCAATCCGTCCTGCATCCATGACGACGATGAGATCGGCGGCGCGAATGGTCGATAACCGGTGCGCCACGACAAGGCTGGTTCGCCCCGTCGTCAGCTTGGCGAGCGCGTCCTGGATCAGACGTTCGCTCTCGCTGTCGAGCGCGCTTGTGGCCTCGTCGAGCAGCAGGATCGGGGAGTCCTTCAGCAGAGCGCGCGCGATCGCCACGCGTTGGCGTTCGCCACCCGACAGACGCGAACCACGCTCTCCCACGCGCGTGTCATAGCCCTCGGGCAGGCGCAGGATGAAGTCGTGCGCCGCCGCGGCCTTCGCCGCAGCCTCCACCTCCGCCTGCGTGGCGTCGGGTCGACCGAAAAGGATGTTGGCGCGGATGGTGTCGTCGAACAGGACCGCATCCTGCGCAACGACGCCGATGGCCGAGCGCAGGCTCGCAAGCGTGACGTCCCGGATGTCGGTCCCGTCGATCTCGATCTGGCCGCTGTCGGGATCGAAGAGCCGCGGCACGAGGTTCATTAGGCTCGACTTGCCCGACCCCGACCGCCCGACGAGCGCCGTCATGGAGCCGGCGGGCACGGTCAGGTCTATCCCGGACAACGCCAGAGTGCCGTCCGGATAGCTGAAGGAGAGCGCCCGGAACGCCACTTCGCCGCCGACCACCTTCAGGGGCGTCGCGCCGAGCCGGTCGACGATGGCGGGCTGCTCGTCCAGCAGAGCGAAGACCCGGGTCAGCGAGGCTGCGGCCTCCTGCAGGATGGAATTGAGGTTGCCCAGCGTGCGCAATGATTGTGCGGCCAGAAGCAGCGCGGTGACGAAACCCGTGAAGTCGCCGATGGTCGTCTGGTTCTTGACGATGCGCCAGCCGATGAACACCAGCACGCCGGCCACGGCGAAACCGCCGGCGACCTCCAGGATCGGGTCCAGCCGTCCGCGCTGGTTCGCCGCCTTCATCTTGAGACGGCGGATCTGGTCGAACGCCGCGCCGGCGCGCGCCTTGAGATAGCCCTCCATCCGATAGGTCTTGGCGACGCGGAGAGCACCGAGGCTCTCTGCGATCATGCTCGCCATCGCGCCCGTCTGTTCCTGGGTGTTCGCCGCCGTCCGGCGCAGCTTGCGACCGACCTTGACGATCGCGGGGGCCACCACGGGAAGCACCACGAGCGCCAGCAGCGTCACCTGCCAATCGATCCAGAACATGACGCCCAGCAGGGCGATGGCGGTGGCGATGTCGCGCAGCGCCACGGTCGAGAGACGCGTCAGCGCCTCGCGGATGTAGACGAAATCGGTCGTGAAGCGCTGGGTCAGCGCGGCAGGCGTCTCGCGAGACGCCTGGGCCAGGTCCGCGTCGATGAGCTTGGCATAGAGGGCGGTCTGCATGTCCGCCTCGATCCGGGTGACCACGCGATTCGTCAGCACCGTCTGCGCCAGCATCGCGAAGCCCTTCACGGAGGTCACGGCGATGACGATGAACGGGATGAGCTGGACCAGCCGCTTGTTCTGTTCGTCGAATGCGTCGAAGGCCGTCTTGATGACGATCGGATAGAGACTGCTCGTTCCCGCCAGGACGACGACCACGGCCAGCACGAGGAGAAGCATCGTCCGATGCGGCCGCATCCAGTCACGCCAGAGCCGCCGCAGCAGGGGCAGCGCGTCGGATTTCAGCAGCGCAGTCGTGTTTCTTGCCATGCCCAAGCCGATGCCACCCGGCCCGGCTTTTGCGCCGCCTCTGCCGGACCCTCCGCGAGGCCCGGCCATAGCACGGAAGCGATCCGCATCGAAATGATGCCTGTGGTTGAAAAAGGGCGCCCCACGATGGAGCGCCCCGTCGATTGCCCGGGCGGGCGGCTACTTCTTTTCGCAACCGGCCACGACGTCGGCCGGATACATGGTGCGGTTCGTCAGGATGGCCGCGCACTGGTTTTCGCCCACCGAACCGCCTCGCACGGTTCCCGTGGCTGCCGGATCGTTCGCGCCGCCGCTCCCCGCCGCACCGCCGGGGCTGGACGGGATCGTTCCGCCGGCGCCGCCGCCCAGCGTGGGACCTCCCGTCCCTGCCGCACCTCCGGCGCCACCGCCTGCACCGCCCGCGGCGCCGCCCGCACCTCCCCCCGTCTGCGCGAGCCCTGCCCCTGGCAATGCCATCGCCAGGCACGCTCCGAGAACCGTCGCCTTCAAGGTCATGCTGATCATGGTGGTCTCCCTGGTTGCCGTCGCCACGCAACGCCGGACAGCAGGAAGGGTTCGGCCATTGGACACGAAAGCGGGAATGCGCGCGGACGGCTGCAATTCGGCGCGGTTTGGGGTACCTGTGCGGCTCATGACCCGCCGCGCAGGGAGCCGCCATGACCTTCGATCCCGCCGCCCTCGTGTCCACGCCGGCCGAGGGCCGTTCGTGCGGCACTTGCACGCTCTGCTGCAAGGTGTTCGACGTGCCGTCCCTTGAGAAGCCCGCGGGACAGTGGTGCAAGCACTGCCTGCCCGGGCGCGGGTGCGGCATCCACGAGACCAGGCCCCAACACTGCAGGGCATTCCACTGCATGTGGATGACGGCGTCCTGGCTGGCAGATGAATGGAAGCCCGAGCGGTCCAAGTTCGTCCTCACGACAGACCCGGCAACGCGCAACCTACTTGTGCAGGTCGATCCGGGGCAGCCGCGGGCGTGGAGGCAGGATCCCTTCTATGCGCAGTTCAAGCGCTGGGCGCAGTCGGCCCTGGCCGAAAACAAGCACGTCATCGTGTTCGTGAACAAGGCGGCCACGGTGGTGCTGCCGGATCGGGACGTCGAGGTCGGCATCATCGGTCCCGGCGACTCCCTGTCGTTCCAGAAGCGCGTCACTGCGCACGGAGTCCTCGTGGACGTGAAGAAAGTCAGCGCGGCGGCCGGAGCATAGATCCCGGCAGAAACATGCTCCGGTCCATCGGAGCGGGAGCATGCCTGCTTTCAGGCGGCAGTCGCCTGTCGCTGCGGCGCGCAATCACCGCCAGTTCGCCCACGGATGTGCGGGTCAGGCCGGATGCGTCGAGCGCGAGGATGTCCACGTTACCTGCATGAAGCTGGCCGAGGAACAACCAGTCCCGGATCAGCATGCCGACTTTCGGGAGGACCAGGACGGCGTCACGCTGCCGGCAGAGGTCGATCGCCTTGCCAAGCTGGACGAATGCGGCGCGGTTGCCGTTCTCGTAGTCCACGAACTCACCGAGCAGCTGGAGGCCGGTCTCGGCGAGGTGAGCCTTGAGACACTGACGCTGGCCCTCCAGCTCGGCCCGCAGCATGCCCTGCCGCTGGCCCGAGATCCTGAAATACCCGACAGCCTTGAGCCTCGGTTCCACGGCCAGTTCCTCTAATTCCAACCTGCATCTGTTCAATAGCGGAAAAAAGACAACCGTCTGTGAAGGAATTCACTGTGATGACGCTGTTGCCTGGAAGTGAGCGGGTTCGCCGCACGCGCCGTCAGGCGTACTCGACCTCGAGCCGACCGATCTCGCCGTAGTCGATCTCGAGGCGATCGCCGGGAGCGGCGAAGAAATGTCCGGTGCACGTTCCGGTGCTGACGATCTCGCCTGCGTGGAGGCTCTGGCCGCGCTCGCGCAGCCAGTTGGCCATCCAGGTCAGCGACGTCAGCGGGTGGCCCATCGCGGCCCGTCCGTAGCCGGACTTGATGTATCGGCCGTTGAGAGACAGGTCGATGCGGGCATTGGGCAGATCGAGCCGACGCCAATCTTTTACCGGAGCGCCGAAGACGAGGGCGGCCGCGCCGCCGTTGTCCATCGACGATCCCTGATAGCCGCTGGCGCCGTACCAGTCGTCGAAGACGGTGTCGCCGATCTCCAGCGCCGGGAGAAGCGACTCGACTGCGGCGGCGACGTCGTCCTCGGTGTAGGGCGCGGCGCGCGGCGGCAGGTCGCTCCCCATGCGGAAGGCGAACTCGCACTCCGAACACCGGTAGTTGATGAACAGCGCCGACGGCAGGCGCGCCGGGCTGGCAAAGATCGTGTCACGCCGCAGGCGGCCCGGAGCCGGCCCGGGCACGCCTTCCGCCCGCTGGACCTCAAGGCTGGCGGCGCCGATCTTCCAACCGCCGGACGGCCAGTCGAGGCGGCGGTTGAGCCGCTCCATGACCGTCATCACCGTATCCCAATGCCGCGTCCTGAGACGGTCGGGCAGGACGACGCTGCGCCGCCCCAGCCGCCCACCGGCGATGAGGGCGACCACCTCGTCGATTTCGTCATCCGTGAGCGGCGTCAGGCGTTCGCACCTGACGCCCTGACCGGGCAGCGTCGGCCCGTGGATCCGCCGCCCCCAGGAGGCGATCTCTGCATCTCCCGAGCCATCCTTCGTTGTCGTTTCCGTCATGGCCGATCGTCATCCCCGTGATCCAGACGCCCTTTTCGGCGCTACAGCGGCTTGCCGTCCTGCGGCTCGCGCATGATGTCCTTGAACCGCCTGAGCGCACGTTCCATCAACGTCAGCGCGCGGTCCAGCTCCGCTTCGGAGGGCAGCGAGGGCGCAGGCTTCGCAGCTGTGCCGCCGGAGGACTGCGGAGCGGCTTCAAGCCGCGCCCGCAGTTCGGCGTTCTCGCGGCCGAGGCGATCGATTTCGTCCTGGAGGGCATGCCTCTCGTCCGGCACCGCGTCGCAGCGGAAGCCCGCCTCGCGCTTCACGCACTGGCTGACGGCTCCCGTTCTCCCGTCCAGCCTGAGAAAACCCTCGGGCGTCGGCACCATCGTGAAACGACCGTCGCGGTCCTGCGCGAACGCGCCGCCCACAGCGAGGGCAAGAATCGAGGCCGCGAGGACCACGGCGCGGAACCCATCCATGAAGCATCTCCTCCCGGAGCCGGCAGCATCGGCCCGACAAGCTGTCACGGCAACACAGAACGGAGGCAGCACGGAGGCGTGCGGCGGCATCAGACGGCAGGGGCAGCCGGGAACGTGTTCTTCGCCTGGATGTGCTTCACCTCGACCCTCGTGCCGGGAGCGGTGTCGACGACGGTGACGTCCGCGCGAAGCTGCTGGGCGAGGGCCTGGACGATGCTCGTCCCCAGGCCGGCGGGCGCATTGACCGGATCCTTGGGAAAACCGACGCCGTCGTCGGACACCGACAGCAGCCAGTCAGGGCCGTCCGCCGTGTAGGCGACGCCGATATGTCCGCCACGCTGGCCGGGGAACGCGTGCTTGAGGGCATTGATGACCAGTTCGGTCACGATGAGCCCCATGCTCATCGCCGCTTCTGCTGCCGCGCGGGTATCGCTGTCGTCCATGACGACAGCGAGCCTCAGCTCCTTCCGGTTCCGGATCATCGACGCGCCGATGCTGTCGCACAGATCCGTGAAGTATGGGCGAAGCTGGACATCGCCCTTCCGGGACGCCGCGAGCTGCTTCTGGACGGACGCGACAGACATCACCCGCTGGTGCGCATCGTAGAGATGCGTCCGCGTCTCATCCGACTGCACGCGTTTCGCGCTCATGAGCAGCACGCTCGCGATGATCTGGAGACTGTTGGCGACACGATGCTGCAATTCCTGCAACAGGCTCGTATTCTCGCGGGCGAGGTCGTTCTTTGCCTTGTCCTCGCTACGCCTCTCCGTAACGTCGAGCACGCTCAGCATGAGCCGCGGATGCTCAGGATCACCGTAGTCGAGCTTCTGCGCACTCAGCACCAGACGTCGGGGCGCCTGGCCGATCCGGGCCAGTTCCATTTCATAGGCCTCGATGTCCGCGCGATCGGCCATCGTCGCGGTCAGCAGCGATCGAAGCTGTGGCACGTCCCATTCGCCATCGCCCACGGCAAAGACGGATGACGGCATGCGGAGTGGGTCGACCTGGAAGGCTCGACAAAAAGAAGCGCTGGCAACCAGCACGGAGAAATCGCCATCGAGAAGCAGGACGGGCGTGGTCGACGACGCGACAACGGCCTGGGTCAGGTTCATCGCAACGAGGGGTGCATTGGCCACTTCATGGCCTTTCTCGGACCGCCTGGGCCCGCTCAAGTCCCGATGTCCGGCAGAAGGCGTATCCGGAGGAAGGGGAAGATCGACCTGTACCACGTCCCAGCCGATCCCCTGCGCCAATTCGGGCCCTCGAAGTCGATCGAACAGCGGCAATCGGTGGGGAAGACGGTGCGGCGACCGCAGCCCGCGGACCGCGCGACCCCTCGGAACGACGAGAACGTCGTCCCCATCGCTCGCGACGAAGGATCAGCGTCGGCAATCGACGTGCGTGGGCGGGACTCGGGGTCGTCATGCGTGACCGCGAACCGAAACGAAAAAGGCCGCCACCGGCGACCCCTCGCAACACTCCGCCGATGAGCGAGAACTGGAGCGGGCGAAGGGATTCGAACCCTCGACCCCAACCTTGGCAAGGTTGTGCTCTACCCCTGAGCTACACCCGCATCCGGTCTCGCGGACGGACCAGCCGTCGGCGAGGCGGTATATGCCGCAACTCCGGCGGGGATGCAACAGACTTTAGCGGCCATGGTTTGCGACTTGCCGGCCATGCTCGCGGTCCCCTACAAGGCGAAAATCGAACGTGGGCGATCGTAGCCCCATCCCGAGACGCAGCCATGACGGACACTTCCCCGCTCCCTCGCACCGCACACGATCTCCTTTCGGCCTTCGCTTCGCTTGGCATTCGCCACGAGACGGTCGAGCACCCGGCGGTCTTCACTGTCGAGGAGTCCAAGCGCTTGCGGGGCGAACTGCCCGGCGCCCATGTGAAGAACCTTTTCGTGAAGGACAAGAAGGGCCGCCTCTTCCTGATATCGGCCGTCGAGGACACGCAGATCGATCTCAAGAGAATCCACGAGACGATCGGCGGCTCGGGCCGCGTCTCGTTCGGCTCGGCCGACCTTCTCCGCGAGGTCCTCGGCGTCGAGCCCGGCTCGGTGACGCCGTTGGCGGCGATCAACGACGGCGCCGGCCGCGTGACGGTCGTGCTCGACGAGCGATTGATGACGCATGACAGGATCAATGTGCATCCGCTCGTGAACACGATGACGACCGGTGTTTCCCGGACCGACCTGCTGGCGTTTCTGAAGTGGACGGGGCACACGCCCCTCGTCGCGCGCATCGAAGCAGGGCCTGTCGCCGTGACGCCCGGGTGAGGGCCGAGTTGCAGTCCCGTCCGGTTCACCCCAGATTGGGGGCGCAACGACAGAGGCCGGCGGCGCGTCCGCCCAATGAACCGGAGAGCTTCACCGCACCGTCATGGGATTGCGCGATGCGGGGCAGGGCCAGACCGGGGAGACAAGGACCATGGCACTCGACATGACGACGGCTGCTTCCGGCGGTCAGGATAATCTCGTTTCGGACACCACGACGGCCGGCTTCCGCCAGGACGTGCTGCAGGAGTCCACCAAGCGTCCGGTGCTGGTGGACTTCTGGGCGCCCTGGTGCGGCCCCTGCAAGCAGCTCACACCCGTGCTGGAGAAGGTGGTCAACGCGGCCGGCGGCAAGGTCAAGCTCGTCAAGATGAACATCGACGAGCATCCGCAGATCGCAGGCCAGTTGGGGATCCAGTCCATCCCGGCCGTGATCGCGTTCCAGAACGGCCAGCCGGTCGACGGCTTCATGGGCGCGCTGCCCGAGGGGCAGGTGAAGGCCTTCATCGAGCGCATCGCGGGTCCGGTCGGACCGGGCGCCATCGAGGAGGCCTTGCAGGAGGCCGCCACGCTGCTGTCGGAGGGTGATGCGGACTCCGCCTCGCAGATCTACGGCGCGATCCTCGCCGAGGAGCCCGGCAACGTAACGGCCCTGGCGGGCCTCGCGAAGATCCATGTCGACCGCGGCGAATTGCAGGCCGCGAAGGACGTGCTGGCGAGCGTTCCGGCAGACAAGACGTCCGACCCGGCCGTGTCCGCCGTTCGGGCCGCCATCGAGCTGGCGGAGCAGGCGGCGTCCGTCGGCGACCTGCGCGACCTCGAGGCCAGGGTTGCCGCCAACGCGGCAGACCACCAGGCCCGCTTCGACCTGGCCCTTGCGCTCGCCGCCAACGGCGACCGCGAGGCGGCAGTCGATCACCTCGTCGAGATCATCAAGCGCGATCGCGCATGGGACGACGACGGGGCACGCCGGCAGCTCGTTCAGTTCTTCGAGGCCTGGGGACCGATGGACGAAATGACCGTCGCCGGCCGCCGGAAGCTGTCCACGGTGTTGTTCCGCTAGGCCTTCCGCCCCATGTGAGGGCCAGGGTGTCGGCGCAGGGTGCTACAGGACGTGGATCGAACGGGAACGGGCCGATGAGCATGAACGCCGCCTACTCCGGCGCCGGCGACCTGCCCGGCGTCATCCCGGTCTTTCCGCTGCCCGGCGCCCTGCTGCTGCCGCGCGGCGAGATGCCGCTGAACGTGTTCGAGCCGCGCTACATCGCGATGGTGGATGACGCCCTCAAGTCGTCGCGCATCATCGGCATGATACAGCCGGAGCTCGGGACGGGCGACGTCAAGGTTCCCCGCCTGCTGGGCGTGGGTTGCGCGGGACGTATCACCCAACTTTCGGAGACCGGCGACGGCCGTTACCTTCTCACGCTGACGGGAATTGCCCGCTTCCGCGTGCTGGAGGAGCTGCCGTCGCTGACGGCGTATCGACAGTGCAAGGTCGACTTTGGCGCCTATCCCATCGATTTCGAGGCGCGGGCCGGCGAGGACAAGGTCGATCGGGGGTCGGTGATCCGAACCCTGCGGGCCTTCGTCGATGCCAACGACCTGACCGTGGATTGGAAGGGCATCGAGGATGCCTCCAACGAGGCGCTGGTCAACGCGTTGTCGATGCTCAGCCCGTTCGACGTGCGGGAGAAACAGGCCCTGCTCGAGGCGCCGGACCTCAAGTCGCGGGCCGAAATCCTCGTCGCCATGACGGAAATGGAACTCGCCCGCGGCGACGACGGGTCCGAAACCCCGCTGCAGTAGCCCGGCAGATCACCAGACGGAGGCCCACGATGAGCGGACACAACGCCGAAGAGACGCCTGCCGGTTCGCCGGAGCCGGGCGCCGCCGCTGGCCACGCGACGCGGCTCGACCCGCGGCTGCTGGAAATTCTGGTGTGTCCCCTGACCCGGTCGACGCTGGAGTACGACGCCGCGAAGCAGGAGCTCGTCAGTCGCGCCGCCCGCCTCGCCTACCCGATCCGTGACGGGATCCCGATCATGCTCCCCGAGGAAGCCCGCAAGCTCGAGGACTGATCACGGCGCTTCGCCGCGCAGCAGTCGGGGCAGGCCCGGCGCGATCGCGGCCGCCTCACGGATGAACCGCCGCTTGAGGCCCGGCAGCCGGTCGACGACGCCCAGCCCGGCATCACGGAGCATGCGGACCGGCGTGAGGTCGTTCGAGAAGAGCCGGTTCAGACCGTCCGTGACGACACCCATCAGCACCGTGTCGAAGCGGCGCGCGCGCTCGTAGCTGGCCAGAACATCCGTGGCTCCCGGATCCAGGCCCAGCGCCGCGGCATCGAGGATGGCCTCGGCCAGCGCCGCCGCGTCGCGGATGCCGAGGTTGAGGCCCTGGCCGGCGATGGGGTGCACGACGTGCGCGGAATCGCCGACCAGCGCGAGCCGCTGCCCGACGAAATTCCGAGCGATCGCGAAGCTCAACGGATAGGCCTTCGGTCGCGATTCGAGGGTGATCCTCCCGAGGTGATAGCCGAAGCGCCGCTCCAGTTGCTCGAGGATGTCCGCCTCGTCGAGATGCAGCAGGGCCTCGGCCGCGTCGGTCTCTTCTGTCCAGACGATGGACGCCCGGCGCCCGCGAAGGGGCAGGATGGCGAAGGGTCCCGACGGCATGAAATGCTCCTCGGCGCGACCATGGTGGTCCCGCTCGAACGCCACGGTCGCCACGATTCCGGACTGGCGGTAGGACCAGGACACCGTCGTGATGCCGGCCTCCTCGCGAAGAGGCGAGCGCGCGCCGTCGCACGCCACGACGAGCCGCGCCGAAAGGCGGGCGCCCGACGCGAGCGTCACCGCCTGCTCCTCGACGTCGGGCACCGCGCGCGAGACGCGCTCGGCGCGCAGGTCGACGCCGGCCGTCGCCGCGGCCGCAGCCAGCGCGCGCAGGAGGACCCCGTGCTCGACCATGTGCGCGAACGGCTCGCCCGGCTCGGCCTCGCCGGAGAAGGTGAGGAAGACGGGCCGCACGGGATCAGCGACGCGGCTGTCCGTCACGATCATGTCGAGGATCGGCTGCGCCGTCGGCGCGACGGCCTCCCAGACGCCCAGCGTCTCGAACAAGCGCCGGGGGCCTGCTGCGATCGCGAAAGCGCGGTCGTCGGAGCCAGCCGGACGACCGAGCGCAGGGTCGCACAACGTGACCGACACCGTGCCGCCCAGCCCGGCCCTGAGGGCCAGCGCAAGCGACAGGCCAGCAACGCCGGCGCCGGCAATGACGACGTCGGTTCGCGGCGCGTCAGCGGTCATTGCAATCTTCCTTTCTGCCCGCATGGCCGCAGCCGGACGGCGAGACTGGCGCGACGCCCGCCAAGATGGTCTCCTTGGCCTGCCGCCGGGAGCCGACCATGAGCAAAGCCGTCGAACACCTGATGAACCTTCTCGATCTGGAGCGGCTCGAGATCAACCTCTTTCGAGGTCGCAGCCCCCAGACCGGCTGGCAACGCGTGTTCGGAGGTCAGGTGATCGGCCAGGCGCTGGTAGCGGCCTGCCGCACCGTGGAGGCGATTCGACCGCATTCGCTGCATGCCTATTTCATGCTGCCCGGCGATCCGTCCGTGCCGATCATCTACGAGGTCGAGAGACTGCGCGACGGCCGCAGCTTCGCGACGCGGCGGGTGAAGGCGATCCAGCATGGCCGGGCGATCTTCACGCTGTCCTCTTCCTTCCACGTGGAGGAGGAGGGTCTTTCGCACCAGATCGCGATGCCCGACGTGCCGCCGCCCGAGGACCTGCCGGGAGAGGACGTGTTCCGCGATGTCGTCCTGCCCACTCTGCCGGAGCCGGTGCAGGCCTATTTCCGGCGGGAGCGCCCGATCGAGATCAGGCCGGTCGACGCCAGCCGCTACGTTTCTCCCAAGCCGCGGCCGCCGGTCTTCCACGTGTGGATCCGTGCAACCGCGCCGCTGCCCGACGATCCCGTCCTCCACCAGTGCGTGCTGGCCTACGCCTCCGACCTGACGCTGCTCGATTCGTCCCTGGCGACTCACGGGCGAACGGTCTTCGATCCGGCCATCCAGGGCGCCAGCCTGGACCACGCGCTGTGGTTCCATAGGCCGTTCCGGGCCGACGAGTGGTTGTTGTACGCCCAGGACAGCCCGTCCACCGGCGGCGCCCGGGGCTTTGCGCGGGGCTCGATCTTCACGCGCGACGGCCGACTGGTCGCTTCGGTCGCACAGGAAGGTCTCATCCGACTCCGCACGTCATGATTTGCGTATTTTTTGTGCATTTGGCAACGTTCTGAACAATCGTAAATGTCGTGCTCCGCGTGCCTGCTCATCCAGGCGTCGAAGCCGCGACTTTTTGCGTCCGACGGGCGGTTTTCCGGGGGCGCGGGCCGAATGTGGCACGCCCCTTGATTGTGAGGTTCCCGGATAGGACCGCGCGGGCCGCGCCGGTCGCGTAACGAGGAACCTGAACCCATGAAAATCGTGATGGCCATCATCAAGCCGTTCAAGCTCGAGGAGGTCCGCGACGCGCTGACCGCCATCGGCGTGCACGGCCTGACCGTGACCGAGGTCAAGGGCTACGGCCGCCAGAAGGGTCACACCGAAATCTATCGCGGCGCCGAGTATGCCGTGAGCTTCCTGCCGAAGCTGAAGATCGAGGTCGCCGTTTCGTCCGACCTCGTCGCCAAGGTCATCGACGCCATCTCGGCCGCCGCCAAGACCGGCCAGATCGGCGACGGCAAGATCTTCGTTTCACCCATCGAACAGGCAGTCCGCATTCGCACCGGCGAGCGCGACGGCGACGCGCTCTGATTTTCGAAAAGCAGGTCGACAGGAGTTTTGTGATGAGACTGTCCACGTTCATGAGGGCCGGATCGGCGGGCCTTGCGGTGGCCGCCCTGACCGCCGGTCCCGTACTTGCGCAGGCGGCTGCGACGCCGGTGCCGAACAAGGGCGACACGGCCTGGATGCTGTTGTCGACCATCCTCGTTCTTTTGATGACGATTCCCGGCCTCGCGCTGTTCTACGGCGGCCTTGTCCGCACCAAGAACATGCTTTCGATCCTGAGCCAGGTGTTCGCGATCGTCTGCCTCGTGTCGATCATCTGGGTCGTCTACGGCTATTCGCTCGCCTTCACGAGCGGCGGCGCGCTCAACTCCTATGTCGGCGGCTTCTCGAAGATGTTCCTCTCCGGCGTCGACGCGACGACGGTGGCGGCGACGTTCTCCAACGGCGTGTACATCCCGGAACTGGTCTACATGGCCTTCCAGATGACCTTCGCCTGCATCACGCCGGCGCTGATCGTGGGCGCCTTCGCCGAGCGCATCCGCTTCTCCGCGGTGCTGCTCTTCACGGCGCTGTGGGTCACCTTCATCTACTTCCCGATGGCGCACATGGTCTGGTACTGGGCCGGCCCGGACGCGATCGGCAACGCCGCCAAAGCCGTCGCCGAGGCGACGGACGCCGCTGCCAAGGCCGCCGCGCAGGGCAAGCTCGACGAGGTCGTCGCCGACGCCGGCCTGATCTTTTCCTGGGGCGCGCTGGACTTCGCGGGCGGCACGGTGGTGCACATCAACGCCGGAATCGCCGGGCTCGTGGGCTGCCTGCTCATCGGAAAGCGGATCGGCTACGGCAAGGACCTGATGGCCCCGCACTCGCTGACCATGACCATGGTGGGCGCCTCTCTCCTGTGGGTGGGCTGGTTCGGCTTCAACGCCGGTTCCAACCTCGAAGCCAACGCAACGGCTGCGCTGGCGATGGTGAACACCTTCGTCGCCACCGCCGGTGCGGCGCTGGCCTGGCTCTTCGTCGAGTGGGCGGCCAAGGGCAAGCCGACGATGCTGGGCCTCGTGTCCGGCGCCGTCGCCGGCCTCGTGGCGGTGACGCCGGCCGCCGGCTTTGCCGGTCCGATGGGATCGATCTTCCTCGGCCTCGTCGCCGGCGCCGCCTGCTTCGTCTTCTGCAGCAGCGTCAAGAACGCGTTCGGCTACGACGACTCGCTCGACGTGTTCGGTATCCACTGCGTCGGCGGCATCGTGGGCGCGATTGCCACGGGCATCCTGGTCAACCCCGCCCTCGGCGGCGCGGGCATCCCGGACTACATCTCGAAGCCCGGCGAACTCGCCATTGCCGAGTATGTGTTCAGCACCGCCGTGATGGCGCAGATCAAGGGCGTGCTCTTCACCATCCTGTGGTCCGGCGTCGGGTCGGCGATCATCTACAAGATCGTCGACGTGGTGGTCGGCCTGCGGGTCAGCACCGAGAAGGAGCGCGAGGGGCTCGACATCGCCGAGCACGACGAGCGCGCTTACAACTACTGATCGGAGGCCGTGGCAGGGCGTGGTCCCACCGCATGCTCCCTGTTCGGGCGGCCGGTCATCCGGCCGCCCGTTTTCTTTTGCGCGCCACGCTGCGCCGGGAGGTCAAGGTTAAGGACCCATTAACCGCGGCATCCCTACCGTGGCGGCAGGATCCGCATGCCCCGCGGAGCCGATTCAACGCCTGGGATCCGTGATGCGCACTACGCGGGCGAGCCGTGGCGGCTTCGAGCACGTTTCGGACATCATCCGGGACTTTCTCTGGCGTCGCGCGGCCGAGATTGCCGGATTGGCCATGCTGGCGTTTTCGTGCGCCTGCGGGATCGCGCTCGTGACGTGGTCGGTCCAGGATCCCAGTCTCAACCATGCCATCGAAGGCCCGGTGCGAAACCTGCTGGGGCGTCCCGGCGCGATCGTCGCCGACATCCTGATGCAGATGATCGGCGTGGCTTCGATTGCGCTGATCGCGCCGCCGGCG
>JAIYAB010000412.1 GCA_027489275.1 Hyphomicrobiales bacterium | reverse complement strand
GGCCTCGTCCTGGAACCAGATCTCGATAGGCTTTCGACAGGCTATGCGGCCGATATGGGCTTCGAGCGTGCGCGCGAAGTTTTTTTGAACGCCTGGATGACCTCGCCATTCTGCTTCGGATGGCGCGGGCGTGCGCTGACATGCGAGAAGCCAAGATGCTTCAGGAGCTTGCCGATCGTGCGCTCGTGATAATCGACCCCGAAGCGCTCGGCCACGAGCGCCTTCAGGTCGACCCGCCGCCAGCGCACAACACCATGGACCGCGCGGTCGGGCCCGGTCTCGACAAAGGCGGCCAAGTCCATCAACTGCGCCTTCGTGAGCCGGCGTGGATTGCCCCGCCTTCGGTTGTCCTCCAGCCCGGCCGGGCCTTGCTCGTTGAACCTGTGGACCCAGTCTCGCAGCGTCTGACGGTCCATCCCGCCAATTCGCGCCGCCTCCGCCCGGCTCATCCCGTCACGCACGGCCGCGATCGACAAGAGCCGGCGGCTCTGGTTCGCATCCGTCGTCCGCGCTGCCAGCCGGCGAAGCTCGGCCGGCGTATGGCTGCACTTGATCTCGACCACCTTCGGCATGGCGGGCGTCCCCCCCGCCATGTTGAACCGCACCAAAAGTGATCCGGGAATCCCCATCGAGTCACTTCGGAAGGCCGTTGGTATTCCACCCCACATCCATTCGCTCCGAAGCATGTGGCAGCATAGGCATGGCTTCGGCGGGGCGTCGACGGGTGTGGATGGCTGTCGGCGAATGACGAAGGTGTCGGCGAGTTGGACGGCGCCTGACTTTGTCGGGGTGGGTGCGGCGACGTGAGGCGAGCATTTCGGGGGTGGACGGGGGGCCGCACCCGGCCGCCGCGGGGTGACACCGCCCCCCGGGGCTGGGCGCACCCACCGCCTACTCGGAGAGCATGGTGTCAGGCCGTCTGGTCCTGATACCCCAGCAGCTGGGGGCGGGTGGTATCCGCGCGCGCTGCCCCGCATGCGTGAGGCGCGAGATCCGCGGCGTGTCATGCGCGCGCTGCCCCGTGCCCGGAGCGCCCCCGCGGCCGCTCGTGGGACAAGCGCAGGCGCCGGCGCATCATGCGTGCCCGCTGCCCCGCGTGCGGGTGGAGCCGTCCGAGGGCGACAGCCTCGACCGGGGTTCGGGTCGGCGGATTCCGGATCGACGGGAGACAGTGACAGACTGGTGACAGACAACCCATCGCGACAGATCGACTAGAGATCATCAAAGTGCCAAAAAAGCCATGAATTTGAATGGATTGGCTGGTGCTGCCGGAGAGGATTGAACTCTCGACCTCTCCCTTACCAAGGGAGTGCTCTACCACTGAGCTACGGCAGCAGGACGGGTCACCCGAGAGGGGTCCCGAAGCGGCGCGGACACTGCCACATGGGGTTTGCCGGCGCAAGCGCGGCGCCGGGGAAAAATC
Source organism: Hyphomicrobiales bacterium (assembly GCA_027489275.1). Taxonomy (GTDB): domain Bacteria; phylum Pseudomonadota; class Alphaproteobacteria; order Rhizobiales; family Beijerinckiaceae; genus Alsobacter. The sequence goes on along the minus strand of JAIYAB010000412.1, from coordinate 9,746 downwards.
AGGCGCGCCTATTCGGCGGCGACGCTGTGTGCGGTCGCCTCGAAGGGCAGCCCGAGATGGCTCCACACCTCGACCAGCGCCGCGGTGAGCCCCTCGATCAGCGCGTCGTCGTGGAACGGCGTGGGCGTGATGCGCAAGCGCTCCGTGCCGCGCGGCACGGTCGGGTAGTTGATCGGCTGGATGTAGAGGCCGTGCCGCTCGAGCAGACGGTCCGACGCGGCCTTGCAAAGTTCCGGGTCGCGCACCATCAGGGGCACGATGTGCGTCGGCGTGTCGAGGATCGGCAGGCCGGCGCCGGCCAGCGCCGCCTTGGTGCGCGCGACCTGCGCCTGGTGGCGGGCGCGCTCGGCGGCCGAGGCCTTGAGGTGGCGTACCGAGGCCTCCGCTGCCGCGGCGACCGCCGGGGGCAGGGCCGTGGTGAAGATGAAGCCGGCAGCATGCGAGCGCACTGCGTCGATCACCGCGTCCGAGCCGGCTATGTAGCCGCCGAGGCAGCCGAAGGCCTTGCCCAGCGTGCCTTCGATGACGTCGATGCGGCCCATCTCGCCGTCGCGCTCGGCCACGCCGGCGCCGCGCGGGCCATACAGGCCGACCGCGTGCACCTCGTCTATGTAGGTCATCGCGCCCCAGCGCTCGGCGAGGTCGCAGATCCGGCCGATGGGGGCGATGTCGCCGTCCATCGAGTAGACGCTCTCGAACACGATCAGCTTGGGACGCTCGCGCCCGGCGCGGCGGAGCAGGTCTTCCAGGTGCTCGACGTCGTTGTGGCGGAAGATCGCCTTCTCACGCCCCGCCGCGCGCACGCCCTCGATCATCGAGTTGTGGTTGAGGCCGTCGGAAAGGATCAGGCAATCCGGGATCAGCCGCGCAATCGTCGAGATGCCGGTCGCGTTGGAGACATAGCCGGAGGTGAAGACCAGCGAGGCCTCCTTGCCGTGCAGGTCGGCGAGCTCCTGCTCCAGCCGGACGATGGGATGGTGCGTCCCCGAGATATTGCGCGTCCCGCCGGCGCCGGCGCCCATGCGGCGCGCGGTCTCGGCCATCGCCTCGATCACGGCCGGGTTCTGCCCCATGCCGAGATAGTCGTTCGAGCACCAGATCACGACCGGCCGCGTGCCCTCCGGCGTGTGGCGGATGGCGTGGGGGAAACGCCCGACGACGCGCTCGATGTCCGCGAAGACGCGGTAGCGGCGCTCGGCCTTCAGGGCGTCGATGGCATCGGTGAAGAAACGCTGGTAGTTCATGAAGCAAGCAAATGGCACCTGGACGCGCCGGAGGCAATCCGCACCATTGCGGAAGTCGAACGCGTCACACTGTCGCTCGGGCGGCTCCGGGCGACGGGGAGCAAGGTCGGAGGCTGCCCGTGACGAAGGCGGACGAGGAGCGCAAGCGTCGCCTGGCGCAGGCCCTGCGCGAAAACCTGAAGCGCCGCAAGGCGCAGGACCGCGCCCGCAAGGCCGGCGAAGGCCTCGCCCCGGAGGGACCAGCGGAGGCGGAGTTGCCGGGCAAATCTGCTGCAACCGAGCCGACGTGACGAATCGGCAACACTCTGGTCAAAGGAACCGCCCGGCGGCGACGCCCCGTCGCCGCCGCATTTCGCAGCGCAGTTGCGGCACGGCGTGACCGCCGCGGCGGTCCGCCGTTGCCCGTCGCCGACCTGGAGTAATCACATGGACCGCATCCGCATCGTCGGCGGGCAGACCCTCTCGGGCAGCATCCCGATCTCCGGCGCCAAGAATGCGGCGCTGCCGTTGATGATCGCCAGCCTGCTCACGCCCGAGACCGTTATCCTCGAAAACGTCCCGCGCCTGTCCGACGTGCGGCTGCTGATGCGCATCCTCGGCAACCACGGCGTGGATGCTTCTATAGACGGCAAGCGCGCGGGCCAGTCGGAGATTACCGGCGACACGATCCGCCTGAGCGCCGCCGGAATCGTCGACACCACCGCGCCCTACGAACTCGTTTCCAAGATGCGCGCCAGCTTCTGGGTCATCGCGCCGCTGGTGGCGCGGATGGGGCAGGCGCGCGTGTCGCTGCCCGGCGGTTGCGCCATCGGCACGCGTCCCGTCGACCTGCTCATCATGGCGCTCGAGAAGCTCGGCGCCGTCATCGACATCGATGCCGGCTATGCGGTCGCGAGCGCGCCGAACGGGCTGCGCGGCGGCGAGATCGTGTTTCCGAAGGTCACGGTCGGCGGCACGCATACGGCGCTGATGGCGGCCGTGCTGGCCCGCGGGACGACGGTCATCGAGAACGCGGCACGCGAGCCGGAGGTCGTGGACCTGGCCGACTGCCTCGTGAAGATGGGCGCCAGGATCGAGGGCGCCGGCTCCGAGCGCATCATCGTGGAGGGCGTGACCTCGCTCGGCGGGGCACGCCACCGGGTCCTGCCCGACCGCATCGAGACGGGCACCTACGCCATGGCCGTCGCCATGGCCGGCGGCGACGTGACGCTCGACGGTACGCGCGCTGGCCTGCTGCAGGCCGCGCTCGACGTGCTGGCGAAGACCGGGACGCAGATCACCGACACGCCGGACGGGATCCGGGTGCGCCGCGACGGCGGCAGGATCGTGCCCGTCGACGTGACGACCGAGCCCTTTCCCGGTTTCCCGACGGACCTGCAGGCGCAGTTCATGGCGCTGATGACGCGTGCGCAGGGGACGTCGCGCATCCGCGAGACGATTTTCGAGAACCGGTTCATGCACGTGCAGGAACTCGCCCGGCTGGGCGCCCGCATCCGGCTCGACGGCGACCTTGCGGTCGTGGAGGGGGTCCCGGCGCTCAAGGGTGCGCCCGTGATGGCGACGGACCTGCGCGCCTCCGTCTCGCTCGTCATCGCCGCGCTGGCCGCCGAGGGTGAGACAGTGGTGCACCGCGTCTACCACCTCGATCGCGGCTTCGAGCAGCTCGAGCGCAAGCTCGGCGCCTGCGGCGCGATGATCGAACGGCTGTCTGGCGAAAAGTAGGGCCTTTCTGCCGTCCCGGCCGCTTCAGGGGTCGTCCACTCGGGGCCGGACGTTGCGCTCCCGGGCTGCCCCGGCTACACGGACGGCGACAGGAGCCTTGGCCCCATGAAGACGCCGAAAGCCTCGACGCCGACATCGCCTGCCGACACGCTCAAGCTCGTCGCCCTGGACCAGGAGGATCTCGCGGTCGTCTCGGCCCACCTGCAGGACGCGGTTGTGAAGATCGCCGACTTCGCGTGGCTGCCCCGCGAGAAGCGGTTCGCGCTGGTCTGCAACCGTTTCGACTGGGAGGGCGCGGCCGGCGGGATGCGCCGCCGGCGACGGACGGGTCTCCATTTCGACCGCGTCCTGCGCGTGCGCCAGTCGAAGGTGCGCACCGGCGCGGACGATGCGGTGCTCAACCTGCTTGCGGTCACGTTCGATGTCGCCGACGAGCCGTCGGGCGTCGTCACCCTCGTGTTCTCGGGCGGCGCGGCCATCCGGCTGGAGGTCGAATGCCTCGAATGCCAGATGCGGGACCTCGGCCCCGTCTGGGAAACGACGAACGCTCCCGCCCACGAAACCGACTCCTGAAGGCCGAACGTTCCATGGCCCTGCGCCTCGACACCCGCTCCTCGTCCTTCCCGCGCGACTTCGCGGCGCTGCTCGCGATGAAGCGCGAAGTGTCGGAGGACGTGGATGCGGCGGCCAAGGCGATCATCGAGGACGTGGTCGCGCGCGGCGATGCTGCCCTGGTGGATTACACCCGGCGCTTCGATCGCCTCACCCTCGACGCCGCGGGGTTGCGCATAGGCTCGGCCGAGGTCGATGCGGCCATGGCGGCCTGCGAACCGGAGGCGCTGGCGGCGCTGCGGCTGGCGCACGAGCGCATTGTCGCGTTCCACGCCCGCCAGATGCCGTCCGACGACCGTTTCGTCGACGCGGCGGGCGTCGAGATGGGCCATCGCTGGACGGCCGTCGAGGCGGCCGGCCTGTATGTGCCCGGCGGGACTGCGAGCTACCCGTCCTCCGTCCTGATGAATGCCGTGCCGGCCCGCGTCGCCGGCGTGCCGCGCATCGTGATGGTCGTTCCCACGCCTGACGGCGTGTTGAACCCGCTCGTGCTGGCCGCCGCCCGCATCGCCGGCGTGGACGAGATCTACCGTGTCGGCGGGGCGCAGGCCGTCGCCGCGCTCGCCTACGGCACGGCGACGATCGCGCCGGTCGCCAAGATCGTCGGGCCAGGCAACGCTTATGTGGCGGCTGCCAAGCGGCGCGTGTTCGGGCAGGTGGGGATCGACATGATCGCCGGTCCGTCCGAAGTCGTCGTGCTCGCCGACGCGACCGCCAATGCCGACTGGATCGCCGCGGACCTGCTGGCGCAGGCCGAACACGACACCGCCGCGCAGTCGATCCTTGTCACCGACAGCGCGGCGCTGGCCGATGCGGTCGAAGCCGCGGTCGACGGGCGCCTGCGAACCCTGCCGCGCGCGGAGATCGCCGGGGCGAGCTGGCGGGATTTCGGCGCCATCGTGCTGGCGCCCTCGCTCGCCGATGCAGTTCCGCTGGTCGACAGGCTCGCCCCCGAGCACCTCGAGATCGTGGCGGAGGATGCGGACGCGCTGGCGAACGGCATCCGCAATGCCGGCGCCATCTTCCTCGGTGGCCACACGCCCGAGGCGGTGGGCGACTATGTCGGCGGTCCCAACCACGTGCTGCCCACGGCGCGTTCGGCGCGCTTCTCGTCCGGGCTCGGCGTGCTCGACTTCATGAAACGCACATCGATTCTCAAGTGCTCTCCCGAAGCCCTGCGCGCTATCGGTCCGGCCGCTATCGCGCTCGGCCGTGCGGAAGGGCTGGAGGCGCATGCGCGTTCCGTGGCCGTCAGGCTGAACCTGGGGTGAGGGCATGAACGACCGGCCGTCCGCTGGGGATCGCGCGCGCCGACGCCTCGTCGCGGTGACGCTGGACGAGGTGTCCATCGGTCGCGGCATGCCGGAGCAGGAGCACGAGCGCGCCGTCGCGGTGTACGACCTGATCGAGTCGAACAGCTTCGCCCTGCCCAGCCACGACGGCGGACCCTACGCGCTGCACCTGTCCATGGTGTCGAGCAAGCTCGCCCTCGACGTGCGCGACGTCGCCGGCGCGCAGATCATCACGCATATCCTGTCGCTGGCGCCGTTCCGCAGCGTCGTGAAGGACTACTTCCTCGTCTGCGAGAGCTATTACGCCGCCATCAGGACAGCGAGCGCCGCGCAGATCGAGGCGATCGACATGGGTCGTCGCGGGCTGCACAACGAGGCGGCGACGATCCTGATGGAACGCCTCAACGGCAAGGTCGAGATCGACTTCGACACGGCGCGGCGGCTGTTCACGCTGATCATGGCCCTCCACTGGAAAGGCTGAACCCGTGCTGGTCGAGCGCGCCCCGCTCCGGTGGTCGCGCCGGGCGGCGCCCGGCGGCCGGAGGCGTTGAGGCATGGACGGCCCGGGAGCAGGGAAACGGGTCGGCGCGGTTCTCTTCACCTGCGCCTACAATGCCGTGCGTTCGCCCATGGCCGAGGCCATCGCCCGGCACTTCTTCGGCAAGTCCATCTACGTGCAGTCGGCCGGCGTGCGGAAGGGCGACGTCGATCCCTTCATGGTGACGGTCCTCGACGAGATCGGCATCGACGCGAGCAAGCACCGCGTGCGCACGCTGGAGGAGCTGGAGGACTGGGAGGGCCTGAACTTCGACCTCATCGTCTCGCTCAGTCCCGAGGCGCATCACCGTGCGCTGGAGCTCACCCGCACCAGCGCCGTCGAGGTCGAGTACTGGCCGACGCCGGACGCCACGCTGGTGCAGGGATCGCGCGAGCAGATGCTCGACGCCTATCGCGGCGTGCGCGACCTGCTGACCCGCCGGATCAAGGAGCGGCTTTCACGCTAGCGGGCCTCACAGCCCCGCCGCGCGCGCCAGCGCGGCCGTGCCCAGCCCGACCAGCATGGCCAGCAGCTCGTTACGGCGGATCAGCATCACGCCGATTGCCACCGCCAGCGCCAGGATGCCCGTCGGTCCCGCCTTCACCGCGAGCGGCAGCACGACGGCGACGATGATCGAGCCGGGGAGGGCGGCAAGGCCGTCACGGATCGGCTTGTTGAGCGGCACGCGCGCCATCAGGAACACGCCGAGCGTGCGGCACAGATAGGTGGCCGCCGTCATGCCGAGGATGGCGGCGAGCGTGCCGGGCGACACGGAGAAGACGGGGTCACCCATCGTCGCGCATCCCGAGGATCGCGCCGGTGATCGCGCCCGCCAGCGCGCCGGTCACCATGAACAGATAGCCCGGCACCAGCCACCACGTTGCCACCGAGACGATGCCGGCCATCGTCCAGGCGATGGTATCGCGACGGCCCTTCCACAAGGGAACAGCCATCGCGCTGAAGAACACCGGCAGGACAAGGTCGATTGCGTACCGCGTCGGATCCTGCACCATCCGCCCGAGCAGCGCGCCGGGCAGGGTGGTCGTCAGCCACACCACCCAGAGCATCAGCCCGGCGCCGATCATCACCCCGGCATCGCGGCCGCCTTCGGCGCGGTAGCGCTCGGCGATCACCCAGTTGGCGTCGGTGAGAAGGGCGAGGCTCGGCCACACGATCCGCCCCGGGATCGGGGCGATCCAGGGCTGCAGCGACGCGCCCATCAGGATGATGCGGGCGTTGACGGTGAAGGTGACGACACTGACGAGCAGGATCGCGCCGAGGGTCCAGTGGTCCGTCCAGGCCTCCAGGGCCACGAGTTGGGCGGCGCCTGCGAAAACCAGTCCGCTGGCGAGCATCGCCTCCGCCACCGACAGCCCTTTCTGGACCGCCGCCGTGCCATAGGCCATGGCGAACACGATGATTCCCGGCCAGAGCGGTACGGTGAGGCGGGCGCCCAACAGGAGGCCCGCCCGCGTGACCTTGTCCGCCCGGACCGGCCCGGACACGCTCACGTCGGCCTGCCCGCCGTGGCGGCGACCGACCTCATGCCCCGAGCCTCATGCCTTGTCGTGTCCTGCCGCGGCTCCGTTGCGCCGACGCATGAAGAAGCCGACGGCGAGGACGAACAGGCCGGCCGCGACCGCCGCCGGCGTCTCGAGCGACTTCATCGTCGCCTGGCCGTACCTCTCGACCAGCCACGGGTCGGTGGCCAGCATATGGCCGGCAACCCAGCCCAGCAGCACGGCGCCTGCCCAGATCAGGATCGGGAAACGCGCCAGCAGCGTCATCACGAGCGTTGCGCCCATGACGATCAGCGGGATCGAGAACAGCAGGCCGAAGATGAAGAGCCAGACGTTTCCGTGCGAGGCGGCGGCGATGGCGACCACGTTGTCGAGGCTCATGACCGCATCGGCGATGGCGATCGTCCGCACCGCCTTCCATAACGTCTCGCTCGGCGCGATGTCCTTCTCTTCCTCCTCCTCGCCGGCGATCAGCTTCACGGCGATCCACAGCAGGAGCAGGCCGCCCACCAGCTTCAGGAACGGCATGGCCAGGAGCTGCGTGATCATCAATGCGAAAATGATCCGCAGGCCGACGGCGACACCCGCTCCCAGCACGATGCCGATGCGGCGCTGGTTCGGCGGCAGCGAGCGGCACGCGAGCGCGATGACGACAGCGTTGTCGCCGGAGAGCAGGATGTCGATCCAGATGATCTGGAGGACCGATATCATGAATTGCGGAGTCAGTTCCATGCGTGCGGACCGTCGTTCAGGGGGAGGGGATGGCCGTTTTCCATTCAGCCGAGCGCCTGGACCACGGCTTTGCCGCAGGTGACGGTATCCGCCTTGCCGGCGAGGTCGCGCGTGCACAGATGCGGTTCCTGCAGCACGCGTTCGATCGCAGCCTCGATGTCGCGCGCGGCTTCCACCTCGCCGAGATGCTCCAGCATCATGGCGGCCGACCAGATCTGCGCGATCGGATTGGCGACGCCCTGCCCGGCGATGTCGGGCGCAGACCCGTGGACGGGTTCGAACAGCGACGGGAACGTGCGCTCGGGATTGATGTTCCCCGACGGCGCGATGCCGATGGTGCCGGTACAGGCGGGGCCGAGATCCGACAGAATGTCGCCGAACAGGTTCGACGCCACGACCACGTCGAACCAGTCCGGGTGCAGCACGAAGTGGGCGGTCAGGATGTCGATGTGGAACTTGTCCCAGCGCACGTCCGGGTAGCGCTTCGCCATCTCCTCCACCCGTTCGTCCCAGTAGGGCATCGTGATCGAGATGCCGTTCGACTTGGTCGCGGAGGTGAGGTGCTTCTTCGGCCTGCGTTGGGCCAGGTCGAAGGCGAAGCGCAGGATGCGGTCGACCCCCGTGCGGGTCATCACCGTCTCCTGCATCACGACCTCGCGCTCGGTGCCGGGGAAGATGCGACCGCCGATGGAGGAGTATTCTCCCTCGGTGTTCTCGCGAACCACGTAGAAGTCGATGTCGCCCGGCTTGCGGCCGGCCAGCGGGCTCGGCACACCCGGCATCAGCCGGACGGGGCGAAGGTTCACATACTGGTCGAATTCCCGCCGGAACTGGATCAGCGAGCCCCACAGCGAGATGTGGTCCGGCAGCACGGCCGGCCAGCCGACCGCGCCGAAGAAGATGGCGTCGTGGCTGCCGATCCTCTCCTTCCAGTCCTCCGGCATCATTCGCCCATGCTTCGCATGGTAGTCGCAGGAGGCGAAGTCGAACGTGTCGAGCCGCAGTTCGAACCCGTGCCGTCCGGCCACGGCCTCCAGCACGCGCAGGCCCTCCGGCACGACCTCCTTGCCGATGCCGTCGCCGGCGATCACCGCGATCCGATGGACCCTGTTGCTACCCATGATGCTTCTTTCAGCGCCCGCGGAGGCACTTTCGGCGCCTTGGAGGGCATTCGCAGGCTTGATCTGTCGCAGTCTCTAAGGCAACAAGGTGCCCACAACAACAAAAAGGCGCTCGACGCCTGTGATTGCCGGGATCTGGTGGGGGAGTGCCGGGCGTGAGCATGACGGACAAGACGCCCGAGCGTGAGCGGGGCCTGCGCGCGCGCTCGCCGCAGGACATCGCTGCCGGTTTCTTCCTGATCCTCGTCGCGGCGTTCGCGCTCTGGCAATCGACGGAGCTTCCCATGGGCACGCTGCGCGCCATGGGGCCGGGCATGTTGCCCCGTGCCCTTGCCGTCCTGGTCGGCGTGTCGGGGATCGTCCTGATAATCTCCTCGTTTTTCGAGGACGGCGAGCCGCTCACCCGTTGGCACCTGCGTGGACCCATCTTCATCCTCGGCGGCGTCGTCGTCTTTGCGCTCACCATCCGGACCCTCGGCCTCGCCTTCGCCGGCCCGCTGGCGATGATCATCGGCTCGCTTGCCTCGGACGAGGCGCGCTGGAAGGAGACGATCATCTTCGCCGTGGCCATGACGGCCTTCTGCATCCTCCTCTTCAAGGTGGCGCTGGGTCTTCCGATCCCCGTCGTCGCGTTCATGTGAGGCGACGACGATGGATCTGTTCGGCAACCTCGCCCTCGGCTTCGCCACCGCGCTGAGCCTCCAGAACCTGGCGCTGTGCTTCATCGGCTGCCTCGTCGGCACGCTGATCGGCGTCCTGCCCGGCGTCGGGCCCATCGCCACCATCGCCATCCTGCTGCCGATCACCTTCGGCCTCGATCCGACCGGCGCGCTGATCATGCTCGCCGGTATCTACTACGGCGCGCAGTACGGCGGTTCCACCACCGCCATTCTCGTCAACATCCCGGGCGAGGCGACGTCGGTCGTGACGACGCTCGACGGCCACCAGATGGCCAAGCAGGGCCG
>JAIYAB010000476.1 GCA_027489275.1 Hyphomicrobiales bacterium | reverse complement strand
CCAGGGCCTCAAAAACCTGCGCGAGCTGAACTGGGAGCCACTGCCTATTGCCCCTTCGAGCATCGATGCCGTCGTTCTGACCCATGCGCATCTTGATCATTCGGGTTATCTGCCCAAACTTGTGAGAGATGGCTTCCGCGGCGAAATCTTCGCGACGGACGCGACGCGCGATGTGGCAGAGTTGATCTTGAAGGATAGTGGTTACCTTCAGGAGAAAGATGCCGAATACGCAAACCGCAAGGGGTTCTCCAAGCACAAACCCGCGCTGCCGCTCTACGGGCTTCACGATGCCGAACGCACCCTCGAGCGCTTCTCGTCAATTCCGTTCGACAAGCCTGCTCAGCTTCCCGGTGGGGCGACCCTGATGTTTAGGTATGCTGGCCATATCCTGGGTGCTGCCACCGCCGATATCGACTGGGGCGGCAAGCGCATCGTCTTTTCGGGTGATCTGGGCCGCTATGGCGATCCGGTCATGCCCGATCCGCTTCCGGTCCCCGAGGCCGACTACCTCGTCATTGAATCCACATACGGCAACCGCATCCATGAAAAGGGCGATCCAACCGAGATGCTGGGTTCCGTCATCGAGCGCACGGTTCAGCGCGGCGGGACCGTGGTGATTCCGGCATTCGCCATTGGCCGCGCGCAGTCGCTACTCTATCACCTCTGGCAATTGAAGCTGGCTGGTCGCCTGGCATCCATCCCGATTTTCCTCGACAGTCCAATGGCGATCAGCGCGACGGACCTGCTCCACGCCCATCGCGAGGATCATCGCCTTTCGCCGGAGGATTGCGACACGATCTGCGGCATCGCCACCTACACGAGGGACGTCAATGGGTCCAAGGCGATTTCCGCGAGCCCCTATCCCAAGGTGGTGATCTCTGCCAGTGGCATGGCAACTGGTGGCCGTGTTCTGCACCATCTCAAGGCCTTCGCACCCGATCAGAAGAACACCATTCTCTTCTCCGGCTTTCAGGCTGCTGGGACCCGCGGGCGAGCCATGTTGCAGGGCTCCCGCGAGATCAAGATTCATGGGGAATGGATAAGGGTCCAGGCAGAGATTGCCGACCTTCCTGCACTTTCGGCGCACGCGGACTCTGATGAGTTAATGCGTTGGCTTTCCGGTTTCCGTCGCGCGCCGACACGTACGTTCATCGTCCATGGCGAGGCCGAAGCTGCCGAAGGGCTGCGGGTCCGCATCGGCAAGGACCTGGAGTGGAATGCCACCGTTCCCAGACAGGATCAGGCGTTCGACCTATGAACCAAGGCGACGCCGAACTCCCCGCCACACCGACGCTTCGCGCAACACGCCTTCGCCTGCACACCCAGCATCAGGCGGTGGTCATCATGCGGACCGACTGCCATGTCTGCCGCTCGGAAGGTCTGGCTTCCCGATCGCAGGTCCTGGTTTCGAGCGGTGGCCGGGAGGTGCAGGCAACTCTGTTCCAGGTCGAAGGGGATGATCTTCTCGCCATCGATCAGATTGCCCTGACAGAGACCGCGTGGAAGATCCTGAGCCTCGATGAGGACGCGGCGGTCACCGTCACGCATGCACCGACGCTCGAATCCCTCGCCAGCGTCCGCCGTCGGATCCACGGGAACCGGCTTGACGCGCGCGCGATCGGGTCGATCGTCAAGGATGTCGCCGCACGCCGCTATACGGATGTTCATCTGGCGGCCTTCCTGACGGCGAGCGCGGCTCTTCCGCTCGACGAGCAGGAGACCGTCGATCTGACGGGCGCCATGGTCGAGGTCGGCGAGCGTTTGCGCTGGGATTCCCCGATTGTGGTCGACAAGCACTGTATCGGCGGGCTCCCCGGCAACCGTACCACCCCGATCGTCGTCGCGATTGTTGCTGCCCACGGACTGGTCATCCCCAAGACTTCGTCGCGTGCGATTACCTCGCCGGCAGGCACCGCGGATGCCATGGAGACACTTGCTCCGGTCGACCTCGATATCGCGTCGCTCAGGCGTGTGGTGGACACCGAAGGCGGCTGCATCGCCTGGGGTGGGGCGATGCATCTCAGCCCCGCCGACGATATTTTTGTTCGCATAGAGCGCGAACTCGATGTCGATACCGAGGGACAGCTCATTGCGTCTGTCCTGTCCAAGAAGATCGCGGCCGGTTCGACGCACGTCGTCATCGACATTCCTGTCGGACCTACCGCCAAGGTCCGTAGCGAGGCGACAGCGCATCACCTCGCGGATCGGATCAGCGCAGTCGCGCTCCGCTTCGGCTTGTTGGCCACTTGCCTCCTGACCGACGGATCGCAACCGGTTGGTCGCGGAATAGGACCGGCCCTGGAGGCGCTTGATGTCCTCGCAGTTCTCCGAGGCGCGCCGGATGCACCCGACGATCTGCGGAGACGGTCGGCGACATTGGCTGGGGCGGCGCTGGAGATCGGCGGGAAGGTCGCCATCGGGGAAGGAACCTCTGCGGCGCTCGCGACCCTTGCGGACGGGCGAGCGTGGAAGAAGTTCCAGGCCATCTGCAAGGCGCAGGGTGGAATGCGAACGCCGCCGAAGGCGCCCCACGTCCATCCGCTGATTGCGCCACGTGCCGGACGTATCACTCATATCAACAATCGCAAGATCTCACGACTCGCCAAGCTCGCCGGTGCACCGGAAGCCAAGGCGGCGGGCGTCTACATGAATGTGAGCCTCGGCCAGGAGATCGACAAAGGCAAAGTGATCCTCGACATCCACGCCGAATCCTCGGGTGAATTGGCCTATGCATTGGAATACGCGCAAAGAAGTCCGGACATCATCGAAGTCGAGATTTCATCGTGATGGTCGCAGTACAAACCGGCTGGCTGAGCGTGCTGCGGTGCTACCTGGTCGCCATGGCGGTTGGGAATCTCATTTGGGAATTCGCCCATATGCCGCTCTACACGCTGTGGGAAACCGGCAGTCGGAGCGAAATCGTTTCCGCTGCCCTTCACTGCACTGGCGGTGACATCCTGATCGCGACGGGCTCTATCCTGGTCGCGCTGTTTTTGTTCGGAAGCAGCCAATGGCCGGGGGTAGGCTACCGTCGTGTGGGCCTCGTCACCATTCTGATCGGTGTCGGCTACACCGTCTTCAGCGAGTGGCTCAACATCGAAGTTCGGAAAGCCTGGGCCTATCGTGACCCGATGCCGGTTATCCCGGTGATCAACGCCGGCCTCTCGCCCATCGCGCAATGGATCGTCTTACCAATTATCGCTTTCTGGTGGGCGGCGCCTCGGAAGGAGCTACCGTGAAGCCTTTATGAGCTATGCTGGCCCAGTCACGGGAACGCTGACGGCTGCCGAGGGGACGATAGAGTTTGGAATGACGCCCATCTCCTACGCCCGCCATCGGTTCCCGCCTGACGTGATCCGCCACCCCGTCTGGCTCTATCTGCGCTTCACGCTCAGCTGCCGCGACGTCGAGGAACTCTTTGCAGAACCCGGCCTTGATGTTTCGTACGAGACGATCCGGCAATGAGTCCTGAAGTTCGTGACGTTGCCCCTTGAATGCCCTCGTTCATAACCAGAATCCGTTCTGGTTGTGAGCTGCTCCCCATCCTTGGATCGCCCGGCTGGGCTCTTCCAGGGGGTATTGAGCTGCTCCCCATCCTTGGATCGCCCGGCTGGGCTCTTCCAGGGGGTAT
>JAIYAB010000164.1 GCA_027489275.1 Hyphomicrobiales bacterium | reverse complement strand
TGATCATGGCGGTGAACATGCAGACGTCGTTCATGCACCCGCCCTTCGGCTTCGCGCTGTTCTACCTGCGCTCGGTGGCGCCGCGCGAGCCCTACAAGGACAAGGTGACGGGCCTGACCATGCAGCCGGTGACGACGGGCCAGATCTATTGGGGCGCCGTGCCGTTCGTGGTCATCCAGTGCATCATGGTGGCGCTGGTGGTGATGTTCCCGCAGATGGTGATGCACTACAAATCGTCCGGCATCGTCGTGGACGAGAAGAAGGCGCTCGAACAGCTCCAGAACCTCAGTCCCGGCCTCGAACTGCCGCCGCTGGACCTCGGCCCGCCGAAGATCCAGTAAGGGTCCGGCTGCCGGCCCAAGGGGCTGTGCTCAGGGGCTGTGCGAATGAAGATCGACCCCGCAGGTTCGCGCCTGCGGGGTTTTTCGTGCCGTTCGTCGAGCGGGGCCGGTCCGGCCGCGTGAACGCGCGTGAAACAGCCCGGGGCCGGCTCGTCTCCCAGCGGCCCCGGGAGCAGCCGCGCTACGCAGGTCGAGGGGAGCTTCGCCAACCCCGAGGCGATCGGGTCGGCCGGCGAGGAGCTTCGGCGGTGATCAAGCGCGATCCCTTGACGCCTCGTGGTGAGCCACACAGGCGAACGAGGCTTCGGCTGCTTCCCGCTGGGGACTGCCGGTGAGCCATGACACGCGCGAACACCGGACGACACGAAAAAACCCCGCAGGCGCGAGCCTGCGGGGTTCGGTGTCTCACGCCGCCCGGGCGGGGCGGCGGCCGGGCTGGATCAGCCGCGGGCGCTCGTGGCGCGGATCATGAAGTTGTCGAAGTTCGCCTCGGCGACACGCCACCAGAGGTACTGGTCGCCGCGGAAGTTCATGTAAGCGTCGAGGATCTTCTTGAAGTCCGCGTTGTCCTTCGCGATCTCCGTGTAGAGCTCGTTGGCGGCCTTGTTGCAGGCCTCCATGACCTCGAGCGGGAACGGACGGAGCTGCGCGCCGCCCTGGGCGAGGCGACGCAGCGCGCCCGGGTTGCGGGCGTCGTACTTCGCCTGCATGTCGACGTTGGCGTAGCCGGCCGCGGCCGTCACGATCGCCTGGTAGTTCTTCGGCAGCTCGGCCCACTTGGCCTGGTTGATGAAGAAGTGCAGCGCGGCGCCGCCCTCCCACCAGCCCGGATAGTAGTAGAACGGCGCAACCTTGTTGAAGCCGAGCTTCTCGTCGTCGAAGGGGCCGACCCACTCCGCCGCGTCGATGGTGCCCTTCTCCAGCGCCGGGTAGATGTCGCCGCCGGCGATCTGCTGCGGCACCGAGCCGAGCTTCTGCAGCACGCGGCCGGCGAGGCCGCCGATGCGCATCTTGAGGCCGTTCAGGTCGGCGACCGTCTTCACTTCCTTGCGGAACCATCCGCCCATCTGCGTGCCGGTGTTACCGCCGGGCAGGGAGTAGATGTTGTACTTCTTGTAGAACTCGTTCAGCAGGTCCTGCCCGCCGCCATGGTAGAACCAGGCGTTCTCCTGGCGGGAGTTGAGGCCGAACGGCACGGCGGTCCCGAACGCGAAGGTCGGATCCTTGCCGACGTAGTAGTAGGAGGCCGTGTGGCAGGACTCGACCGTGCCGTTCTGCACGGCGTCGGCGGCCTGAAGGCCGGGGACGATTTCACCGGCGGCGAAGACCTGGATCTGGAACTTGCCGTCGGTCGCCTCGCTGACGAGCTTCGAGAAGACCTCGGCCGCGCCGTAGATCGTGTCGAGCGACTTCGGGAAGCTCGACGTGAGCCGCCACTTCACCTCCGGGGAGGACTGGGCGATCGCGGGGCTGGCCACTGCGCCAGCGGCGAGACCCGCACCGGCGACCTTGATGAACTGACGACGCTTCATGGACTGGGATCCTCCCCACTGATGATGACGGCACGGCGCCCTTATGCGCTCGGCGCGGACGTCCGTCCTGCATTTCGCATAGCACAGACGGAGTTATTGACGAAACAACCTATTTCAAGGGCTATCGCATGTTTTTTGTGCGATGATTGACGAAGAATAGGCCGCTTACTCGCGGTTGAGCGGGGCTCGACGGCGTGCACGATCCGGGACCGCTCCACGGCGTGCCGCCGCGGCCGACCCGACACAGAGCCGGCGGCGCCGGTCGACAGCCCGACGAAACCATGGGCATCCTTCGTCCCGAAAAAATGGATTCCGGGAGCAGCGCGCCGTGGCCCTCATCAACTACCTGACCACCATCCGGCTGGATTTCGGGGCGCTCTCGGGCCTCGGCGAGGATCTGGCGGCGGCTGGGATGGCGCGGCCGCTGATCGTGGCGGACCACGGCGTCGCCGCGGCGGGCCTGCTGGACCGCGTGCGGGCGGCATGGCCGGGCGGGGCGGCGGCGGCCGTGTTCCTCGACACGCCGAGCAATCCGACCGAGGAGGCCGTCGAGCAGGCGCTGGCCGTCTACCGGGAGCATGGATGCGACGGGCTGGTGGCCGTGGGCGGCGGGTCGCCGATGGACCTCGCCAAGGCCGTCGCCGTGCTCGCGGCGCACCCGGCGCCGCTGCAGACCTACGCCGCCGTGCTCGGCGGCGCGCCGAAGATCACGGCGGCGACCGCGCCCGTGGTTGCGATCCCGACCACGGCGGGGACGGGGAGCGAGGTCGGCCGCGGCGCGGTCATCACCTTCCGCGACGGCCGCAAGCTGGCCCTGCTGTCGCCCCACCTGATCCCGAAGCGGGCGGTGTGCGACCCCGAGCTGACGCTCGGCCTGCCGCCGCTGCTGACCGCCGCCACGGGGATGGACGCGGTGAGCCACTGCATCGAGTGCTACATTTCCCCCGTCGACAACCCGGTGGCCGCCGCCATCGCCATCGACGGGCTGGAGCGCGCGACGAGGGCGCTGCCGCGCGCCGTCGCCGACGGGCAGGATCGCGAGGCGCGCCGCGAGATGATGATCGCGGCGTTCGAGGGGGCGCTGGCGTTCCAGAAGGGGCTGGGCGCGGTGCATGCGCTGTCCCACCCGCTGGGGGCGCTGAAGGAGTTCCGCCTGCACCACGGGACGCTGAATTCGGTCCTGCTCCCGCCCGTCCTGCGGTTCAACGCGCCGGCGGCCGGCGCCAAGTACGATGGCCTGCGCCGCGCGATGGGCCTGTCGGCCGGCGCCGACGTGGCCGACGCCGTCGCCGCCTTCAGCGCGCGGCTCGGCCTGCCCGCGACCCTGTCGCAGATGGGCGTGCCCCGGCAGGTGCTGCCGGCCATCGCCGACGCCGCGCTGCTCGACCACACGCATGCGACGAACGCTCGCCCGGCGACGCGGGAGGATTACCTGCGGATGCTCGAGGAGGTGTTCTGAGCGCGGCGGGCCGCGTCAGCCGCCCGTCACGCTCATGTGCCGCCCGACGGCCGGGCGCGACGTGGCGCGGTCGATGACGAAGTCGTGGCCCTTGGGCTTGCGCGTGATGGCCTCCTCGATCGCGCGTTCGAGGCGGGCGTTGCTCTCGGAGGCGCGCAGGGGCGTGCGCAGGTCGGCGGCGTCCTCCTGGCCGAGGCACATGTAGAGCGTGCCCGTGCAGGTGACGCGGACGCGGTTGCAGCTCTCGCAGAAATTATGCGTCAGCGGCGTGATGAAGCCGATGCGACCGCCCGTCTCGCGAGCGGTGACGTAACGGGCCGGACCGCCGGTGCGGTAGTCGATCTCGTCCATTGTGAAGCGCTCGGCCAGCCGCGCGCGCAACTGGGACAGCGGCCAGTACTGGTCGAAGCGCGCGGGCTCGATGTCGCCGAGCGGCATCACCTCGATGAAGGTGATGTCCATCCCGCGCCCGTGGGCCCAGGCGATCATCTGCTCGACCTCGTCCTCGTTGACGCCCTTCAGCGCGACGGCGTTGATCTTCACGGCGAGGCCCGCAGCCTGCGCGGCATCGATCCCGGCGATGACCTTGTCCAGGTCGCCCCAGCGGGTGATGGCCTTGAACTTCTCCCTGTCGAGCGTGTCGAGCGACACGTTGATCCGCTTCACGCCGCACGCGGCGAGGTCGGCCGCGTAGCGGGAGAGCTGCGATCCGTTGGTCGTGAGCGTCAGCTCCTCCAGCGCGCCCGCCTCCAGATGCCGCGACAGCGAGCGGAACAAGGTCATGATGTCCCGACGCACCAGCGGCTCGCCGCCGGTGATGCGCAGCTTGCGCACGCCGCGGGAGACGAACACGGAGCACAGCCGGTCCAGTTCCTCCAGCGTGAGCAGGTCCTGCTTTGGCAGGAACGTCATATCCTCGGACATGCAGTAGACGCAGCGGAAGTCGCAGCGGTCGGTCACTGAGACGCGCAGATAGGAAATCGCGCGGCCGAAGGGGTCGACGAGGGAGGCGTCCGGCTGGATCATGGGTGTGTCATGCATGGCGGCGGCACTATCGTCCTATATAAGGACGCGCGCAACGCTCCGCATGGGGGAGCGTGCAGGCCGCTGCAGGGAAAGGACGCCACCATGAGCGAGCACTGGCCGACGGAGCTCAAGCTCGCCGCCGACCGGCGCACCTTGCACGTGGCGTTCGAAGGCGGCGAGGCGTTTGCGTTGCCGGCGGAGTATCTGCGCGTGTGCAGTCCAAGCGCCGAGGTGCAGGGCCATACGCCGGCCGAGCGCAAGATGGTGCCCGGCAAGCGCGACGTGCAGATCCTGAAGGTTGACCCCGTCGGCCACTACGCCGTGCGCCTGACCTTCGACGACATGCATGACAGCGGCATTTTCACCTGGACCTACCTGCATCAGCTCGGCAGCCAGCATGACGAGCGGTGGGCGGGCTATCTGGCCGAACTCGAGGCCAAGGGCATGTCGCGCGAGCCGACGCGGCGCCGCTGAAAGCCTTCGCAGCGCCAGAAATCACTTTTCCGCGAGTTTGCGTCTGCTAAGCTTACGGCAAAACACGGGCGCCGGATGTAACAACGGCCGATGACGGACGACATGGCGTCCGTGTGGCGGGGGTGGTGGAGTGTCGGATCGGCCGCTCGCAGAGCAGGCGCAGGACGAGGCCGAGCGGAGCGGCCGTTCGTTCGAGCCCGCCGTGGCACGCAAGTTCCTGATCTTTTCGGGCGGGTTCTGGCGCGGCAACACGCGAACCATCGCCGTTGGGCTGACATTGATGCTGGCGCTGGGACTGGTCCTGCGCCTGGGTGTCGACGTGGCCGTCAACCGTTGGAACAGGTGGTTCTTCGACGCGCTGGAGCGGCGTGACGCCCACTCGGCCGGGGTGGCCGTCCTCGCCTTCCTCGTCCTCGTCATGGCCGCCGCTGCCGTGGGCGTGCTCATCGTGGTTATGCGCGAGCGGCTGCAGGTGCGCTGGCGCGAGTGGTTCACGGCGCGTCTGCTGGACCGCTGGCTCGCCCGCCATGCCTTCTACCGGCTGGGCCTGTCGGGAACCGACATCGCCAACCCGGAGTACCGGATCTCCGACGACGTGCGCATGGCGACCGAGCCGCTGGTGGACTTCGCCATCGGCCTGTTCACGGCGCTGCTCGCCTTCGTGACCTTCATCGGCATCCTGTGGAGCGTCGGCGGGTCGTACACGATCGGCAGCGGGGAGGGGGGCGTCACGATCCCGGCCTTCATGGTTTTGGGCGCGCTCCTCTACGGCACCTTCGCCTCGGTGCTGGTGCCGCTGGTCGGGCGGCGGCTTGCCCCGGTGGCCGCGGCCAAGAACGAGGCGGAAGCCCGTTTCCGCTCGCAGATGATCCGGCTGCGCGAGAACGCCGAGGCGATCGCGCTCGCCGGCGGCGAGGGCCATGCCCGCGCAGGCCTCGATTCCACCTATGGCGGCCTCGTGCGCCACTGGCTCGCCCTCGTGCGCCAGCACGGCCGGGTGACGTGGGTGATGAACGCCAACACGGCGCTGATCCCCGTCGTCCCGCTCGTGCTCGCGGCGCCGAAGTACCTGTCCGGCGACCTCTCCCTCGGACAGGTGATGCAGCTCGCCTCCGCCTTTGCGCAGGTGCAGATGGCGATGGCATGGCTCGCCGACCACTACTGGCGCGTCGCCGAGTGGTTCGCCTCGGCCCGCCGGGTGATCGAACTGACCACCGCCTTCGACGATCCGGCCTCGCCGGCGTCCGCCGCGCCGCTGCGCGGCACGAGCGGCGACCCCGCGCTGCACGTCGCCGGGCTCCGGCTCGACGACGGCGAGGGCCGCACCATCATCGCCCATGCCGACATCGTCGCCGGGCCCGGCGACCGCATCCAGCTCGACGGCGAGGCCGGCGTCGGCAAGAGCGTGCTGGCGCGCGCGCTCGCCGGACTGTGGCCCTGGGGCACCGGCGCGGTCCTGCTGCCGACCGGCGGCCGCGTGACCGTGCTGACGCCGCATCCGTTCATCCCGGATGGCCCGCTCGAGGCAGCCGTGCTGTTTCCGCAGCCCGCCGAGTCCCGGTCACACGACGAGATCGCCCGCGCCCTCTCCGCCGTCGGCCTCGACGCGCTGGCCGGCCGGCTGGGGCAGTCGGGCCGTTGGGAGGCCTTGCTGTCGACGGGCGATCAGCAGCGCCTCTCGGTTGCCCGCATGCTGCTGATGCGGCCGGACGTGCTCGTGCTCGACGAGGCGTTCAGCGCGCTCGGCGACGCGGCTCAGTCCGCAATGATAGCCGTCCTCGACGATGGGCTTCCCGACACCGTCCTCATCGTCGTGGGGGCCCGGTCGGGCCTTCCGGCGCGAGGGACGCGCCGCCTCGTGCTCACGGCCGGGCCCGACGGCGCCATCCTCACCGACGAGCCGGCGCCGGCGACCCCCGCCCTCGCCCTCGTCGTTACCGATCCCCCCCGCCACCCCACAAGGGCGCCGGGGGCCTGAAGAAGACATCAGACGGAGACCCCCGATGCTTCACTACTGGGACGCCTACTGGGACCTGCGGGTCAAGGAATGCCCGTGCGACGTGCATTTCCTCGAATGGCTGAAGACGGACGGCCTGCGCGACGGCGCGATCTTCCACTTCGGAACGGGCAGCCACCACGTGGTCGGCATCGAGACGGCGACGAACGGCTCGAACAATGCCGTTCTCGGCATCACCGCGTCGCCCAAGGAGTATGACGACTACGTCAAGCTCTGCATCGAGCGGCCGGAGGTGGCGCGCACGTACAAGGCCTTCTTCGGCGACATCTACCAGCTCGACGCGCGGCTGATGCCGATGTTCGACGTCATCACGGCCTTCCACATCGGCGAGTTCCGCAGCGAGAAGAACGACGCCTATGGCGGCCTTACCGACCTCGAGGTGGCGAGCCTCATGGTCGACCACCTGCGCCCCGGCGGCCGGCTGATCACCTATTCGGGCTCCTACGCCTTCGACGTGGCGGAGCGCGACGTCGGCAAGCTCGTCACCGCCGGACGCCTGGCCTTCGTCGAGAAGTTCGAGACGCTGATGGTGTTCCGCAAGCTGGCGTGAGCGACGAGGGGCGAGGCGGCCGGAGCGCCGCCTCGAAGCGGAAGGGTTTGCGATCGCCGGGCCTTGGCGCTCAACCCTGAATCAATTCGTGAGCGGATTACGACCGGAAGTCAGGCTGCTCCAATCGCAGATGGCCACGCTGCAATCGAGTTCGGGACGACGCGCGACAACAGCGCGCGCATCAGTGGCCCCAAACGAAAAAAGGCCGGCGATTGCCGGCCTTTATCGTTCAACCTGGAATCAAGCTCTCAGCGGAGCACAACCACGCGGGTGCCGACCCGGACCCGGCTGTAGAGGTCCTCGACATCCTCGTTGAGCATGCGGATGCAGCCCGACGATACCGCCTGCCCGATCGTCTCCGGCTCGTTCGAGCCGTGGATCCGGTAGAGCGAGGAGCCGAGATAGAGGGCGCGGGCCCCGAGCGGGTTGTCGGGACCGCCGGGCATGTAGCGCGGCAGATCGGGGCGACGCTTCAGCATCTGCGCCGGCGGGCGCCAATCCGGCCATTCCCGCTTGGCGGTGATGGTCTTGGTGCCGCCCCACTCGAAGCCGGGGCGGCCGACGCCGACGCCGTACTGGATCGCCTGGCCATTGCCGAGCACGTAGTACATGCGACGCTCCTGCGTCGACACGACGATCGTGCCGGGGGCGAAGCTGCCGTTGTAGGACACCGTCGAGCGCGGCACGGCCGTCGCGGCCGGGCGGCTTTCCATGACGGGAGCATT
Source organism: Hyphomicrobiales bacterium (assembly GCA_027489275.1). Classification (GTDB taxonomy): domain Bacteria; phylum Pseudomonadota; class Alphaproteobacteria; order Rhizobiales; family Beijerinckiaceae; genus Alsobacter. The sequence continues at coordinate 8,490 of JAIYAB010000164.1, read as the reverse complement.
GGCGATCGGCTGACGGGTCAGGGGATCGATCTGGTACGCATGGGCCGCGCCGACCAGGGACATGAGACCGGCGGCGGCGCTGGCGAACGCGATAGCCATACGGCGCATCGGAGGTGCCTCGCTAGGTGGGATTTGAGTCGTGACGCGGTAATCAACCACGCCGAGGGTTACCGTCTCCTTCCCAGCAAATTCAACTGACCCCTCTCCCTGTTGCATCACACATCCGTGAAATCGCCATACTTGTGGCAGTCCGGCCACAATCGGACGCCGGTCGCATCGGCTTGACAGGCCCTTCGAGGCTGCTAGAAGCGGCCCGTCCGGAGGGCGCGTAGCTCAGCGGGAGAGCACTCCCTTCACACGGGAGGGGTCACAGGTTCAATCCCTGTCGCGCCCACCATTCCTTCTCCTTCGGATGATCCAGACCTGCGGCGGCTTGCCGCGTGCGCGGCCTACAGGCCGTCGTGCCGGCTTGGCCTGCGCGCTGCGCCGTGCGAAGAGCAAACGCGTTCGCACAGGAGAGACCCATGATCCGACCGACCCGGACCGCCTCGACATTCGCCGTCCTCGCGCTTCTGACTGCGCCGTTCCTCGCGGCCCCGTCGCTGGCGCAGGAGGTCAAGGCGGGCGCGATCGTCATCAGCGCCCCGTTCGCGCGCGCTACGCCCGCGGGCGCGCAGGTGGCGGGCGGCTACCTCACCATCGTGAACGGCGGATCGACGCCGGACCGGCTCGTCTCCCTCACCGCCGACATCTCCGCACGGCCCGAGCTCCATGAGATGAAGCTGGAGAACGGAACCATGATCATGCGGCCGCTCGAGAACGGCATCCCGCTGCCGCCGGGCGAGAAGGTCGAGCTGAAGCCCGGCGGGCTGCACCTCATGTTCATGTCCATCAACCGCCAGCTGAAGGCGGGAGAGAGCGTGCGCGCGACGCTGCAGTTCGAGAAAGCCGGCAAGGTGGACGTGGTGTTCCCCGTCGTCCCGATCGGCGGCCAAGCGCCTGCCGCGCATGGCGGGCATGGGGCTCACAAGCCGAACTGACCGGCGAGGGCGCTTTGGCCCCGTTCAGGCGACGGCGGCGCGGCGGGGAGACAGCGCCGTGATGGCGGCGTCGAGGGCGTCGAAGTGGTCGATGACCACGTCGGGGCCGAGCTGCTCCACCGGCACGTCGGTGTAGCCGAACGTCACGCCGATGACGGGAAGGCCGGCGTTGCGCGCCGTATCGATGTCGGTGCGGCTGTCGCCGACCATGATCGCGTGCCGCGGATCACCGCCCGCGCGCTCGATCGTTCCGGTCAGGTGACGGGCGTCGGGCTTGACGTGGGCGAAGCTGTCGCGCCCGCAGATCGCGCCGAACAGCGGCGCGACGCCGAGCGCCTCCAGCAGTTGCACCGAGTGCGCCTCCACCTTGTTGGTGCAGACGGCGAGGCGGTAGCCCGCCTGCGACAGGCGCAGCAACGCCTCGCCCGCGCCGGGGAACAGTTTCGTCCGCACTGCGAGATTTTCCCCGTAATGCGCGAGAAAATCGCGGAAAAGTACGCCAAGTTGTTCGTCGGACACGGTGCGGCCGTCGAGGGCGAAGCCGCGCTGGATCATCGCCCGCGCGCCGGCGCCGACGACATCGCGCGCCCGGTCGACGGCGATGGTCGGCGCACGCTCGCGCTCAAGAATGACGTTGAGGGTGCCGATGAGGTCCGCCGCCGTGTCGGCGAGCGTTCCATCGAGGTCGAAGACCACCGTCGGCAGGTGATTCGCGATCGCAGGAGCAGCCATGGATCGTGTGTGAACGAGCGTCCCGGTTGCGTCAACTCGCAGCAACCCGCTTACGGGTCGTTAACCATGGAGGCGTCACAGTCGGGACACGGTGCCGGACGTCCGGCCTCGAAACCGTCAGCCGTCCGTGTCCTCCGGAGTCGTTGCCATGCCGAAGCCCGCTTCGCGCTTCCTCGCCGTCCCGGCGCTCCTTGCGAGCGTCCTCGCCGGCCCGGCCCTTGCCGGCCAGTTCGACTTCGTGCCGGCGCCGCAGACCGATCTCAACCGCATCTACCGCATCGACCGCGTCACGGGCGAGGTCGGGGCCTGCCAGTATGGCCAGAAGGAAGGCACGTTCGGCGTCACCCTGTGCTTCCCGGCCGGCGACGGCGCGGGCAAGCAGGAGCCGTCCGAATATGGCCTCGTCGCCTCCCGCCACGAGCGCGAGGGCGGGGTGTTCCGCGTCGACATGCGCACTGGCGCGATGAGCGTGTGCTACGTCTTCGACGAGCGCGTCGTCTGCACGCCGCCGGAGAAGGGCGCCATCGTCGCCGCCGCGCCGGCGGCTCCCGCCCCGGCCGCCGCGCCCGCGGCCGCCGAGATCACCGGAACGATCCGCAAGCCCACTCCCTGAGCGCGGCGACGCGTCCGCGGCCTGCCGGCTTCCCGCCGACGCCCGATGGTGTTAGAGCCTGTCGCCCCGGCCGCCCCTGGCGCGCCGGGACTTCGGCGTCGACATGCCGGAGGCAGCGCGGGCCGGACCCCGGGATTGGATCGATGGTGGATGTCGCCGTGTCGCGGCGCCCTGCGGGGAGCGCGCGATGAGCCTGGAGGACCTGAAGCGCGAGGCCGCGCGCCAGGCGCTGGCGCTTGTCGAGCCGGGCATGCGGCTCGGCCTCGGCACCGGCTCGACCGCCCGCCATTTCGTCGATCTGCTGGGCGCACGGGTGCGCGACGGGCTGAAGATCGTCGGCGTGCCGACGTCCGAGGCGACGCGCGCGCAGGCTGAATCGCTGGGCATTCCCCTCACCACACTCGACGCGACGCCCGAACTGGACATGACGGTCGACGGGGCCGACGAACTCGACCGGTCCCTGCGCCTGATCAAGGGCGGCGGGGCGGCTCATCTGCGCGAGAAGATTGTGGCCTGCGCCTCCGCGCGCATGGTCGTCATCGCCGACGAGACGAAGCTGGTCGACACGCTCGGCCGCTTCCCGCTGCCGCTCGAGGTCGTGCATTTCGGCGCTTCCGCGACCCGCCGCCGGATCGAGGCCGCCGCCGCCGCCGCGGGCTGCCCGGGCGAGATCGTCCTGCGGACGCGCGAGGGCGCGCCGGTCCTGACCGACGGCGGCAACCTGCTTTTCGATGCCCGGCTCGGCCGGATCCCCGATCCCGAGGACCTCGCCGACCGGCTCGACCGGATCCCCGGCCTCGTCGACCACGGGCTGTTCCTCGGCATTGCCGAGCGCGCCTTCGTCGCCACGGCCAAGGGGGTCGTCGTCATCGCAACGACCGGCTGAGGCCGTCGCGCAGTCATCCGCGTCCGTGGCCCCGGCTGCGGACGACACCGCCGGGCGCCCGTCCGCGCCCGACGCCACCGTCGAAGGAGAGTTCCATGGTCCGCATCCTGACCGCCTGCCTCGCCATCATCGCCGGCGCCGGCGTTGCGTTCGCCCAGCAGGCGCCCGCGCCCCGTCCCGCCGCGCCGGCTGCTCCCGCCGCGCCCGCCGCACCTGCTCCGGCCGCGCCGGCCGCGCCCGTGCTGACGCCGGCCCATCTCGCCGTGGCCAAGGAGGTCGTGCAGCTTTCGGGCATCGGCCGCTCGTTCGAGGGCGTCATTCCCCAGTTCTCCGAGCAGATGCGCCAGTCCTTCTCGACCACGCGCCCCGAGATCATGAAGGACCTCGGCCAGACGCTGCAGGACCTGCGCCCCGAGTTCGAGGCCCAGCGCGAGGAGCTGATGAACGCGGCCGCCCGTGTCTTCGCCAGCCGCATGAACGAGGCGGACCTGAAGGAAATCTCCACGTTCTTCAAGAGCCCGGCCGGCGGCCGCTACGTTTCCGCCCAACCCCAGGTGATGGAGGACCTGTTCGGCGAGATGCAGGCGTGGAGCCGGCGCCTCTCGGAGTTCATGATGACTCGCGTTCGCGCCGAACTGAGGAAGAAGAACATCGACTTCTGAGGACGGCGCCGCCCGTCCGCAACGCAGGAGCACGGCCATGGCCCATGACGTCGACCTGTTCGTGATCGGAGCCGGCTCCGGCGGCGTGCGCGCGGGGCGCATCTCGGCGGGATACGGCGCGCGGGTGATGGTGGCCGAGGACTACCGCGTCGGCGGCACCTGCGTCATCCGCGGCTGCGTTCCGAAGAAGCTCTATGTCTACGCCTCCCGCTTCGCCGACGAGGTCGACGAGGCGAAGGGCTTCGGCTGGGAGGCGGGCGAGCCGCGCTTCGACTTCGCCGCCCTGAAGGCGGCGAAGGACAAGGAGATCGACCGGCTCGAGGGCGCCTACCGCAACACGCTGGGCAATGCCGGCGTCACGCTGGTGGAGACCCGCGCGACCGTCGCCGGTCCCCATGCCGTGCGCCTCGCCGACGGGCGCACCGTGACGGCCGGGACGATCCTCGTGGCCACCGGGGCGTGGCCCTACCTGCCGTCGGCCACGCCCGGCATCCACCTCGCGGAGACGTCGAACGACATCTTCGAGTGGACGGCCCTGCCGCGCCGGGTCGTCATCGTCGGCGGCGGCTACATCGCGGTCGAGTTCGCCTGCGCGCTCTCTCGCATGGGCAGCGAGGTCACGGTGGTGATCCGCCGCGACAAGGTGCTGCGCGGTTTCGACGAGGACCTGCGCGACGCGCTAATGAATGAGATGGCCCAGTCGGGCATCCGGATCCTGACCGGGACGGATGTCGTGGGGCTGGACGGCCGGCCCGGCAACATCAACGTGACGCTCCTGAACGGGGACGGCATTGCCGCCGAGCATGTCGTGTACGCCACCGGCCGCGTGCCGAACACGAAGGGGCTGGGCCTCCTCGAGGCGGGCGTCGAGCTCGACGCCGACGGCGCGATCCGGGTCGACCGCTTCTCGCGGACCGCCGTCCCGAGTATCTATGCGGTGGGCGACGTGACGAACCGCGTGAACCTGACGCCCGTCGCCATCCGCGAGGGCCACGCCTTCGCCGACAGCGTGTTCGGCGGCCGCGAGGTCGCGGTCGACCATTCCGGCATCCCCTCCGCCGTGTTCTCCACCCCCGAGATCGGCACGGTGGGCCAGACCGAGGACGAGGCACGGGCGCTCGGGCGGGAGATCGTCATCTTCCGCACCTCGTTCCGGCCGATGAAGGCGACGCTCTCGGGCTCGCCGTCGCGCACGCTGATGAAGCTCGTCGTCGACAAGGCGACCGACCGCATGCTCGGCGTCCACATCCTCGGCGAGGGGGCGGGCGAGATGATCCAGTGCGTCGGCATCGCCATGCGAATGGGCGCGACCAAGCGCGACTTCGACATGACCATGGCCGTCCATCCGACCGCCGCCGAGGAGCTGGTGACGCTGCGAACGCCCGTCGCCGGCTGAGCCTGCCTAGCCCAGCGTTCCCGGAGGCCGCTTCTCCGCCTCGTCGGCCGGCGGAACCTGCACGGCCGGCGCGCGCACGATGATCCGCCAGACGACGAAGGCCGCCATGAGCGCGTGCACTGCGGCGTTGTGGGCGAACAGCATCGGATCGCCCCAGCGCGTCATCAGCGTCGAGGCGATCATCGGGCCGACGATGGCGCCGATGCAGTAGAGAAAGAGCAGGGTGGAGGAGATCGCCACCGCCTTCTCGCTGCCCATGCGGTCAACGGCATGCGCCGTCAGCAGCGGGTAGAGGACCGGGTTGGTGAGCCCCAGCGCGAAGCCGAAGGCGTACAGCATGGCCGCCGAGGGCGTTCCCGACACCACCATCGCCGCCTCGACGACGGCCGCCGCGGCGGCTGTCGCGGCGATCACGATGCGCCGGTCGCCGCGGTCGGAGAGCCGGCCGAGCGGGTAGGGCCCGGCCGCTGAGCCCAGGATCGCCGCGGTCATGAAGGAGGCCACCGTGCCGACGCCGAAGTCGAGCCGCTCCACGAAGGCCGGCACCAGCGACCAGAACGTGCCGTTCGCCCAGCCCACCATGGCGATACCGAAGGCCGCGACCGGCGCCATGCGCATCATCGAGGCGATCTCGAGCCGGCCCTTCGGCGGCAGCGGCGGCGGCTCCGCCCGCGTCATCGCCATCGGCAGCAGCGACAGCATCATGAACATCGCCGAGGCCGAGAAGAGCTGGAAATCCTTCGGGTCGCCGAAGCGCAGCGCCTGCTGGCCCGTCGCCGAGCCCGAGAAATGGACGACGTTGTAGATGGCCAGCATCCGGCCCCGGTTGCTCTTGTCGGCCTTCGAGGTGATCCAGCTTTCCAGGATCGCGAAGAGGCCGGCGAAGGCGAAGCCCATGACGGCGCGCATGGGCGCCCACAACCAGGGCGAGACAATCGTGGCCATCGCCAGAACCGCCACGGCCGCGATGGCCGCATAGGCCGCGAAGGCGCGCACATGGCCGGCGCGGCGAACGATGCCGGGCGCCATGAACGTGCCGGCCAGCATCCCGGCGAAGAAGGCGGAGCCGATGAAGCCGATCTGCGTCTGGCTGAACCCTTCGAGGTTCGCGCGCAGCGGCGTCAGCGTGGTGATGATGCCGTTGCCGGCAATGAGGATGAACAGCGTCGCGAGGACGGGCAGCAGGGCGGTCACGAGAGGGGACATGGCCGATCCCGGTGGGTTGCGCGCGGCCGTCCGGTCGCGGCCGCCCCCGCCCGCGAATCGACCGGCCTGCCCGTGAATAAGGCGATCCGGGCCGGCGCGCCACCGCGCCAGCGCCGCCCAGCCGCGCGCCTGCGACACGCAGTGCGAGTGCGATACTGGCCCTGCCGCGGCCGTTCTGCTATGAGCCGCGGTTCATGAAGGCCAAAAGCGCCCGATGCCGGTGGGACGGCGGTGGGCGAGGGGGAACGTGTGATGAGTGAGCGTTGGACACCGTCGACCTGGCGCGACAAGCCGATCCAGCAGGTCCCGAGCTACCCGGACGGCGAGGTTCTCTCGGCCGTCGAGGCGCAGCTCGCCGGGTTTCCGCCGCTCGTTTTTGCGGGTGAGGCGCGCAAGCTCAAGCGGGCGTTGGGCAAGGTCGCGGCCGGCGAGGCGTTCCTCCTGCAGGGAGGCGACTGCGCCGAGAGCTTCGCCGAACACAGCGCGGACAACATCCGCGACTTCTTCCGCCTGTTCCTGCAGATGGCCGTCGTCCTCACCTTTGCCGGCTCCTCGCCGGTGGTGAAGGTCGGCCGCGTTGCCGGGCAGTTCGCCAAGCCGCGCTCCGCGCCGACCGAGACGATCGACGGCGTCGAGCTGCCGAGCTACCGCGGCGACATCATCAACGGGATCGAGTTCACGGAAGAAGCGCGCATCCCGGACCCGCGCCGCCAGCTCATGGCGTACCGCCAGTCGGCGGCGACGCTGAACCTGCTGCGCGCCTTCGCGACCGGCGGCTACGCCAACCTCGAGAACGCTCATCGCTGGATGCTCGGATTCGTGAAGGACAGCCCACAGAGCGGGCGATATCGCGAGCTCTCCGAGCGCATCACCGAGACGCTGGACTTCATGCGCGCCATCGGGCTCGACCCGGAGGCGCATCCCGAGATGCGCTCGACCGACTTCTACACCTCGCACGAGGCGCTGCTGCTCGGCTACGAGCAGGCCATGACCCGCGTCGATTCGACGTCGGGCGACTGGTACGGCACGTCGGGCCACATGATCTGGATCGGCGACCGCACGCGCCAGCCCGACCATGCCCACATCGAGTACTGCCGCGGCATCAAGAACCCGATCGGCCTGAAATGCGGCCCGTCGCTGAAGCCGGACGAGCTGATCCGGCTCATCGACACGCTGAGCCCCGCCAACGAGCCCGGCCGCCTCACCCTGATCGCGCGCTTCGGCGCCGAGAAGGTGGGCGATCACTTGCCGGCGCTGGTGCGCGCGGTGAAGCGCGAGGGCCGCTCCGTGGTCTGGTCGTGCGATCCGATGCACGGCAACACCGTGAAAGCCGGTTCGGGCTTCAAGACCCGCCCATTCGACCTGATCATCTCGGAGGTCCGCGACTTCTTCGCGATCCACGCGGCGGAGGGCACGTTTGCGGGCGGCGTCCACCTGGAGATGACGGGCAAGAACGTGACGGAGTGCACCGGCGGCGCGCGGGCGATCTCCGACGCCGACCTGCACGACCGCTACCACACCCACTGCGACCCGCGCCTCAACGCGGAGCAGGCGCTGGAACTCGCGTTCCTGATCGCCGAACTCCTGAAGAAAGAGCGCCTGGCCCGCGGCCGTCCGAACGTGGAAGCGGCGGAGTAAGCGGGACGCTCGCCTGCGCCGGAGTGCGGGCAGCTAGGCGCAAGAACGATGCGGGTTGTTCGCCTTCGCCCCTCGGGGTCCTTCGAGACGGCCGCTTCGCGGCCTCCTCAGGATGAGGGGCATGGAGGGGTGACGATAAGTCATTGGTTCAAATGAAGAACGTCCTCATCCTGAGGAGCGGCCGAAGGCCGCGTCTCGAAGGACGCACAATGGCCAAGCCGCAGCACACCGCCGCTGCATCACTCTGCGTCCTTCGAGACGGCCGTTTCGCGGCCTCCTCAGGATGAGGGGCATGGAGGGGTGACGATAAGTCATTG
>JAIYAB010000047.1 GCA_027489275.1 Hyphomicrobiales bacterium | reverse complement strand
GGGAAGGTGCGGCGGCTGTCGAGCGCGTCGCCGGCCGCCATGCGCTCCAGCAGCAGCGCGAGGTCGTCGCTCGCGTCGGCGATCGTCGCGCGATAGGCCGCCACGACCCTCGCCAGTTCCGCGGCGAAGGCGCCGCCGGTCAGCGGCGCCGCCATCTCAGCCGAGCAGCTTGTACGCCGGCAGCGTCAGGAACTCGGCGAAGTCCTTGGCCAGCGACATCTCCGAGAACAGCCTTATCGCCTCCGGGAAACGTCCCTTGTCGTAGACCGCCGGACCGATCGCCTCGCGCACCCTGGCCATCTCGTCGGCCATGATCTCCTTGAAGAGATCGGGCGTGACGGTGCGGCCGTCGGAGAGCGCGGCGCCGTGGAACAGCCACTGCCAGATCTGCGCGCGCGAGATCTCGGCCGTCGCGGCATCCTCCATGAGGTTGTAGAGCGGCACCGCGCCGCGCCCGCGCAGCCACGCCTCGATGTACTGCACGCCGACGCGGATGTTTTCGCGCAGGCCCGCCTCGGTGCGGCGGCCGGGATGCACGGACAGCAGGTCGTCGCGGATGATGCTGACGTCCTCCCGCATCTTGTTGAGCTGGTTCTGCGACGGCATCAGCCTGTCGAAAACCTCCATCGCCACCGGCACGAGGTCGGGATGGGCGACCCAGGTGCCGTCGTGGCCGTCGGCGGCCTCTCGCTGCTTGTCGTTGCGCACCTTCTCGAACGCGGCCTCGTTGGCCTTGGGATCGCCCTTGACCGGGATCTGCGCGGCCATGCCGCCCATGGCGAACGCGCCGCGGCGGTGGCAGGTCTTGATGAGCAGCAGCGAGTAGGCGGCGAGGAAATTGGATCCCATCACCATCGAGGCGCGGTCGGGGGTGAGGAAGCGGGCGTTCTTCCCGAGCCGCTTGATGAAGGAGAAGATGTAGTCCCAGCGGCCGCAGTTCAGGCCGACGATGTGCTCGCGCATCTCGTAGAGGATCTCGTCCATCTCGAAGGACGCCGGCAGCGTCTCGATCAGGATCGTCGCCTTCATCGTGCCGCGCGGCAGGCCGAGGCGCTCCTCGATGTGCGAGAAGACGTCGTTCCAAAGCCGCGCCTCGAGATGGCTTTCGAGCTTGGGCAGGTAGAAGGCGGGCGTCGAGCCCTTGGCCGCGATGGCCCGGGCATTGTGGAAGGCGTAGAGCCCGAGGTCGAAGAGCGAGGCCGACATCGGCTCGCCGTCGACCGTCACATGGGCTTCCGGCAGGTGCCAGCCGCGCGGACGCACCAGCAGGACCGCGGGCTTGTCGGACAGCCTGTAGGCCTTGCCCGTGGACGCGTCCGTGAAGTCGATCACGCCGTTCCAGCGGTCCTTCAGGTTGACCTGGCCCTCCAGCATGTTCTCCCAGGTGGGGGAGGATGCGTCCTCGAAGTCGGCCATGAACACTTTCGCGCCGGAGTTCAGCGCGTTGATGATCATCTTGCGGTCGACCGGCCCGGTGATCTCGACGCGCCGGTCGAGCAGGTCCTGCGGGATCGGGGCGACGCGCCAGTCGCCCTCGCGGACGTGGCGGGTGTCTGCCAGGAAGTCGGGAAACTCGCCTGCGTCGAAGCGCTTCTGGCGCTCGTCGCGCAGCTTGAGGAGGCGCTTGCGCGTCTCGTTGAAGCCGCGGTGCAGGCCCGCCAGCATGTCGAGAGCCTCCGGCGTCAGGATTTCGGCGCCCCGGGGGCCCAGCGGACCCAGGACGGCAAGGCCGGACGAAGTTGCGGCTGCGGACATGCTGACATCTCCCATTGGCTCGGGCCCTGCGAAACCGGCCCATGCCAGTGTCGCTCCCGATCCGCCTTTGCGGAAGCGGATAGCAATACGATGCAGTCTTTCCAAATCGGAAATAATGGGAGGGACCGGCAGGGGCGTTCCGCAGGAATTGATCGTCGGATGGTTTACCGAAGCGAAATCCCGGGTTCCTGATTTGTTAACTGTGCGGCCGTAGAGTTTTGCGGTCGATTCCACGCAGATCCCCGGGGGCCAACTCGTGTTCTTCAACCGTCTCCTGCGGCGTCGGCCGCCCGCGACGGACGAAGCGCCGGCGGCACCGCCCGATCCGGCGCCCGTGCCGTTCGCGGAGGTTGCGCCGAGCCGCGACCCGCTGGAATCGATCCTCGCTCAGATCGAGGAGGACGTCGTCCTCACCATGCGCGTCGTCGGGCACACCGCCGACGACGTGCGCGGCAAGGTCGACCGCACCATCGCGATCATGGACGGCATGCGCGAGGCGAGCGCGGAGCTCTCCGTGCTCTCGACCGCCGCCTTCGACGTCGCCACGGGCCTCGCCGACACCACGCGGCACCTCGAGCAGACGGGCGAGGCGATCGAGGCCCACATCGCGGGCAGCGACGAATTCATCGCGGACGCGCAGTCGCTGGCCGGAACCGTCACGACCGACATGGACAAGCTCGCCGGCGCCGTCGAGCGGATCGCCGGCGTCGTCGCCATCATCGGCGCCATCGCCCGGCAGACCAACCTGCTGGCCCTGAACGCGAGCATCGAGGCCGCGCGCGCGGGCGCCGCGGGACGCGGCTTCGCCGTGGTCGCCACCGAGGTGAAGGCCCTGGCCGGCCAGGTCCAGGCGGCCACCAGCGACATCGCAGACCAGATCGTCGGCCTCCAGGCCGTCGCACGCGGCAGCGGCGCGACCGTCACCGACATCGCCCGCCTGCTGGAGCGCGTGGGGCCGGTGATGAGTTCGGTGCGCGATGCGGTACGCACCCAGATCGCGGGCGCCCGCGAGGTTGCTGACAAGGCCGGCGAGAGCCTGCGTTTCGTCAGCATCGTCTCGCAGAAGACCGACGTGATGACCCGCATGACCGCCGAGGCCACCGCCGCCTCCCGCGTGGTCAGCGAGACGGCCGCGCGCATGACGCCCGCCGTGCGCCGCCTCTCCGACCGGTCGGCCGCCTTCCTGCATTACGCGGAGGGCCGCGGCCGCCGCCAGAGCGCGCGCCTGCCCGTGCGCATCGCCGCGGCCTTCCGCCCGCAGCCGGGCAGCAACAGGCCATCGGCCGACCTCATGACGCTCGACCTTTCGGTGGGCGGAGGTCTCGTCGAGCCGACGAACGCCGGGTTGCAGAGCGGCGACATGGGCACGCTGTCGATCGCCGGCATCGGCGACGTCGAGGCCGTCGTGCGCTCCGTCGGCGAGGACGGCATCCATTTCGCATTCCCGCAGGTGTCGCCCGAGGTGCTGGCGGTCCTGCAATCCAGGCTGGTCGAGGCCGAGCGCGAGAACAGGCCCGGCATCAAGCTCGCCCAGGCGCTCGCGACGGCCATCGCAGAGGCCTTCGGCCACGCGATCGCCGCCGGGCAGGTGTCGATGGACGACCTCATCACCTTCGACTACCGCCGCATCGCCGGGACGGAGCCCATCCAGTACGAGACCGCGGCGCTTCCCTTCTACGAGGCCGTGCTCGGACCGCTCCTCGATCGTTACCGCGAGGAGTGCCCCGACCGCCTTTTCCTCATCGCCACCGACCGCAACTCGTACGCGCCCCTGCACGAGCCGGCAATGTCGCTGCCGCAGCGCCCCGGCCAGGCCGAGTGGAACGACGTGAACTGCCGCAACCGTCGGATCTTCGACCGCTCGACCTTCCTGCTGGCGTCGCGGAACCAGGCGCCGTTCCAGCTCAGCGCCTTCATGCGCCACATGCCCGACGGCAGCTGGCGCGGCGCCAAGAAGATCGCCGCGCCGGTCATGCTCGAAAACCGCCTGTGGGGCAACGTGGTGCTCGGACTGCCGCTCTGAGGCGCCGGCGTCGTCGGAACACGTTTGACGCGAAATTTCTTGGCCGCGAATCTCAATAATTGTATTTTGATTCCGTGATTTGCACCCGATTCACGGAACTGATTCGTGGCTGATGCGGACGAACGCCGCGTTGCTGACCTGAGCGGCCCCGAGCGGGCGGCCGTGCTTTTGCTCGTCCTGGGCGAGGAACACGGCAGTCCCGTCTGGTCCGCGCTCGACGACGACGAGCTGCGCAAGGTCACCCTCGCCATGTCGACGCTGGGCACGGTGACCTCCAAGCTCGTTGAACAGGTGCTGGGCGACCTCGCAAACCAGTACAACCGGCTCACCGTCGTCGGCGACTTCGACCGCACGCACGAGCTCCTGCTCAAGCTGCTGCCGCGCGAGCGTGTCGATCCCATCATGGAGCAGATCCGCGGTCCCGCGGGGCGCACCATCTGGCAGCGCCTGTCCAACGTGCAGGACAACCTGCTTGCAACCTACCTGAAGACCGAGCATCCCCAGACCGTCGCGCTCATCCTGTCGCGCATCAGGGCCGAGCACGCGGCGAAGGTGATGGCGCTCCTGCCCGAGGAGTTCGCCACCGACGTGATGCTGCGCATCCTGCAGATCGACACCGTCTCGAAGGAGACGCTCGACCAGATCGAGGAAAGCCTGCGGCTGAACTTCATCGCCAACCTGTCGCAGACGTCGCGGCGCGACGCGCACGACCTGCTGGCGGAGATCTTCAACTCGTTCGACCGGCAGAACGAGACGAAGTTCATGGAAGCGCTGGAGCAGGCGGCGTTCAAGTCGGCCGAGCGCATCCGGGCCCTCATGTTCACTTTCGAGGACATCACGCGCCTGGATCTGAACTCGGCGCAGGTGTTGATCCGCAACGTCGACAAGGCCGACCTCGCCAAGGCGCTGAAGGGCGCCTCGGCCTCCACGCGCGAGTTCTTTACCGGCAAGATGACGCAGCGCGCCGCGACCGTGTTTCTCGACGAGATGAGCAGCCTCGGGCCGATCCGCCTGAAGGAGGTCGACGAGGCGCAGCAACGCATCATCGCGATCGCCAAGGGCCTGGCCGACAAGGGCGAGATCATCATCTCCAAGTCCGGCAACGAGGACGACATGATCCTCGAATAGGCGAACCGCTCGCCTTTTCGCCGAATGCTCCGGATTTGCCGGGGACGACGCCATCAAAAATTAACGCGGCTCAGGTGAAGTCGTCCCGTGTCCTGCGACGAGGGACGCGGCCCCCGCGCGTTTTCCGCATGACCGTTCCAGCTCCTGTCGAGCGCAGTGTGGAGAGAGAGACGGTGCGCATCCTGGCGATCGACGACACGCGGACCCTGCGCGAACTGCTGTGCCGTACGCTCCGCGCCGCGCGCTACGACGTCGTGGAGGCCGAGAACGGGGAAGAAGGCCTCAACCGGTTCGGCGAGCATCGCCCGGACGTGGTGATCACCGACCTCAACATGCCGGTCCTCGACGGCATCGAGTTCACCCGTGCGGTGCGGCAGCGCTCCGACGGCGGAGAGGTGCCGATCATCATCCTCACCACCGAAAGCGGCGCCGAAATCAAGGCCGAGGGCCGCAAGGCCGGCGCCACGGCCTGGATGGTGAAGCCCTTCGACCCGCAGCGCCTGCTGGACATGCTGGACCGCTTGCGCCGGTGAGCCGGCCCATCGAGCCCTTTCCCCGACCGTCTCCTTTTCGAACCCGGATTTGCACATGACCCTTTCGACCGATTTCGGCGCCAACCTCGGACCCGGGCAGGCCGTGGTAGCCAGCAGGCCGCAGCAGATCGTCACCTTCCGGGTGGACGGGCGGTCC
>JAIYAB010000065.1 GCA_027489275.1 Hyphomicrobiales bacterium | reverse complement strand
ACGATGTCCTCGTTCAGGCCGATGGGGGCCTTGTCGACCTCCAGGTCGGTGACGAAGCCGTATTTGTACTGGTCCACGTCGATGGAACGGACCTTCTCGACGGTTTCCTGCACGGCAGGCATGGGCACTCTCCTCCTCTGCGGCTTCAAGGGCCGCAGGTGTGGTGGGCGGCAGAAGCGGACCTAGGCGGCCCGCTCCTGACGTAGACATAGGGCCGTCAGGCGTTTTTCGAAGGCCCGGGCAAAGCGGATCACATCCTCGTCGTCGCTGGACCAGCCGAGGCTGATCCGGATCGCGCCGGCGGCGAGCGCCGGATCGACGCCCATGGCGTCGAGCACATGCGAGCGCCTGACCTTGCCGGACGAGCAGGCCGCGCCCGAAGACAGGGCCACGCCGTCGAGATCGAAGGCGATCAGCGCAGTCTCGGCCGACAGGCCGGGCAGCGCGACGAGCGTCGTGTTGGGCAACCGTGGAGCGCCGGCGGCGAAGATCGCCGCCTGCGGGGCCGCGGCGCAGATGCCCCGCTCCAGCGCGTCACGCAGTCCGCCGACCCGCGCGCGTTCGGCCGCGCCGCCGGCCACAACGGCGGCGGCGGCGCCGAAGCCGGCAATCGCCGGCACGTTCTCCGTCCCCGCCCGGGCGCCGCGCTCCTGCCCGCCGCCGGTGAGCAGGGGCCTGCCCACGCGAATGTCCGGCGAAGCGGCGACGATGGCGCCAACACCCTGCGGGCCGCCGATCTTGTGCGCCGACAGGAACACGAAATCCGCGCCGAGGTCGGCAAGCGACACGTCGGTCTTCCCCGCCGCCTGCACGGCGTCACAGACCATCACACCGCCCGCGGCGCGAACGAGCGCGGCGACGGCGGCGACGGGCTGGAGCACGCCCGTCTCGTTGTTGGCGGCCTGCACCGCGACCATGACGCGCTCCCCGGCATCCGACAGCACGGCGAGGCGCGCCTCCAGCCAGGCGAGGTCGACGAGGCCGAGCGCGTCCACCGGGATGCGCTCGATCTGCTCGGTCGCAAATCGTCCGCCTGCCAGGACGCAGGCGTGCTCGGTGGCGCCCACGAGGAGCCTGTCGAGCGGACGCCGTTCGCCGCCGCGCTCCACGAATGGCGTGAGCAGCGTCGCCGCCGCCTCGGTCCCGCCGCCGGTGAACACGACGTCGCGCGGGCGGGCTCCCAGGAGGGTTGCAACGGCCTCGCGCGCCGCCTCGATCTCCGCCCGGGCACGGCGGCCCTCGGCATGGACCGACGACGCGTTGCCGACCAGGTCGAGGGCGCGCGCCATCGCCTCGCGCGCCTGCGGACGCAGGGGCGACGTGGCGTTGTGGTCGAGATAGGTGCGCTTGGCGTCAGCCATGCCGGTCGCGATCCGCCGCCTGTTCGATCCTGTGCCGCACGGACAGGCGAAGGACTGCCGGCAAGCAAAAGCTTGCAAGCGACCCCCGCGCCTGTGCTAAAAGCTGCGCTCTTCAACGGCGCATGCCCGTCTGCCCTTGCGGGTCGAATGGGCGCGGCGCTGTTAGAATTATTCTAAGAGAATTGTGGTCCCGCCGCGCCGCAGAGTCAAGCTGCACAGGGGGTCCGCGTCACGGTTGACACACACGCCGGCGCGTCAGAACGGCGGACAAGAGGTCGGATCAGAATGCCCGAGGTCATCTTCAACGGTCCCGCAGGCCGAATCGAAGGCCGCTACCATCCGTCGAAGACCAAGGGAGCGCCGATCGCGATCGTCCTGCATCCGCACCCGCAGTTCGGCGGGACGATGAACAACCAGATCGTCTACGCCCTCTATTACGGCTTCGTGGAGCGCGGCTTCTCCGCGCTGCGCTTCAATTTCCGCGGCGTCGGCCGCAGCCAGGGCCTCTTCGACCACGGCCAGGGCGAGCTTTCGGACGCCGCCGCCGCGCTCGACTGGGCGCAGGCCGTCAATCCGGAGGCGCGGGCCTGCTGGATCGCCGGCATCTCCTTCGGCGCCTGGATCGGCATGCAGCTTCTCATGCGTCGGCCGGAGATCGAGGGCTTCATCTCGATCGCGGCGCCCGCCAACCGCTTCGACTTCTCGTTCCTGGCGCCCTGCCCCTCCTCCGGCCTGTTCGTCCACGGCCTGCAGGACCGCGTCGCCCCGATCAAGGACGTCATGAGCGTCATCGAGAAGGTGAAGACCCAGAAGGGCATCCAGATCGAGCACGCGATGGTGGAAGGCGCGAACCACTTCTTCGAGAACAAGGTGGAGGACCTCATGGGGGTCGTCGGCACCTATCTCGACAAGCGCCTCGGCCCGAAGGAAGGCTGAGCCGTCCGCGGCCCGGATCGCAGCATCGCACCTTCGTCGTCCCACATGGTGGGACGAGAAGACCCGGCGAGCCCTTCGCCCGGCGAAACCGTCTCAAACTTATCGCGCGCCCTGCGCCGCCTCGCGTCCCGGCGCGCCGGCGGCGGCCGGGGGCACGGCTGGTGACGGCGGCACCAACCGGTTGTTCTCAGCGAGGATCTCGCACTTCGTGCCGGATTTCTCGCATTGCTCCAGCGCCGACTTGCGCGCCTGTGTCACGTCGCTGCCCGACATCGACCAGTTGAGCCTGCCCCCGCCGGCCGGGCGTGCCAGCGCCTTCTCGCCAGGAACGGACAGGTAGCGCTGCGCCGCCGTGCGCTGGCCCGGTTCGAGACCGGCTGCCATCAGCGTGTCAACCTCGGCGGGGCCGATGGTCGGCAGGCCGAGGTCGACCAGGAAGGCGTCGAGCGCCGCGTACCAGCGCACCCGCCCCTCGGTCGACATGAAGATGACGTGGCCGTCCTCGCCCACCGGGTCGAGCATGGTCATCCGGGCGTCGGACCCCGCCGCGACGGCGGCGGCGTGCATGCGGGCCACGAGTTCGGCGGGGAAGGTCTTGTCGTTGCGGGCATAGACCCACAGCGCCGGCACCTTCGGCCGCAGGCCGGCGATGGCGGCGACGAGCCGGTCCTCGAAGGGGCACGCGTTGAGCCGCAAGCCGCCGGAGACGTTCACGACCGCCTTCAACCCCGGCGGCGGCTGCGACGCCAGCGCGAGCACCGCGGCTCCGCCGGCCGAGCCGCCGAGCGCGATGGCGCGCGCGGGGTCGGCGAACGGCTTGCGCCCGATCTCCGTGAGGACCGCCGCGAGATCTTCGGCCTCGCGCCTGAACATGGCGGCGAGGTCGGCCCCGGGCCGGCACGTGCCCGAATAGGCCTGCTCGCCCTCGGACAGCCCGAACCCCCGCCGCACAACCGCGACCGCGAGCCAGCCGCGGCGCGCGAGATCGCGAGCGATGGAGCGGAAATTGCTGGCATGAACGGTGGCGAGGTCGTCGTCGCTCGCCGGCTTGCCATGGGTGATCAGGGCGATGGGCAGTCGCCCGGTGCGATCGGCGGAACGCACCGTCAGCACCTCCAGGCGCACCGGCCCTCCTCCGAGCGTCACCGTGACGAGGCTGTCCTCCTGGACGAATTCGCGCACGCGTGCCGGTGTCTGCGCCGCCGCGGCGGCGGCGGTCAGACCGGCGGCGACCGCGACGACGGCGGCGAAAGTCCTAGCGGCGGCTGATCGCTTCATCGATGGCCGGCAGCAGTTCGCGTTTCACCCGTTCCGGATCGAGCGCGCCCGCCAGGGCGCGCACGACCTGCCCGTTGCGGTCGAGGACGAAGGTCGTGGGAACGCCGCGCACGCCCAGCGCCTTGCTCAACCGGCCGTCCGGATCGTGGCCCAGCGCGTCATAGGGCACGCCGGCCCCGACGAGGTAATTGCGGATGTTGTCCGGCGTGTCGCGATAGGTGACACCGAGGACGCGCACGCGCGCGTCCCGGGAGATAGCCATCAGGGTCGCGTGTTCCGCCCGGCAATAGGGACACCACGCCGCCCAGACATTGACGATGCTCACCGCGCCGCGCACGTCGCGCTCGCTGATGCCCGGCAGGGGCAATCCGTTTCGCCCCCGCAGTCCCTCGACCGGAGCCAGCGCGAACTCCCCAGCGGGCGCTGCGGCGGCGCCGAGGCCGAAGCTCTTGAAGTCGACGACGACGTAGCCGAGGCCCAGCAGCGCGGCGGCGGCGATGCCCGTCAGCACCTGCCGGTCGACGAACAGCCGCCACCACGGCTGCGCCTCGGCGGGCGGCCGCGGTCGATACGAGGACGGAATGTCGCTGCTCATGGTCGCGCTCCCGCGCACACCTTGGCCGACAAAGGTTAAGCCGCCGTGCCCCGGACCGCGCACCATGACCGGTCTCCCTCGATCGGATTCTAGTGCAGTGTCGTGCGATCACGCCACCGGCCTCCGGTTGCATCGCGACACCGGAGACGACCGCGACAGACCGCCGGGCCCGTTGCGCCCCCGCGGCAATCCCCCTAAACCTCCGCCCGCAAGCCGGTGCGCCAGCGACCGGCGCCTGCGGATGGAATGACCATGAGCGAGACCTTCGAGCCGAAGTCGGAATTCCTGCGCGTGCTCATCGAGCGCGGCTACGTCCACCAGAGCTCGGACTATGCCGGTCTGGACGAGAAGGCGCTGGCCGGCGAGGTCGTCGCCTATGTGGGCTACGACTGCACGGCTCCCTCGCTCCACGTCGGCAGCCTGATCTCGATCATGATGCTGCACTGGCTCCAGAAGAGCGGCAACAAGCCGATACCCCTCATGGGCGGCGGCACCACCCGTGTCGGCGATCCCTCCGGCCGCGACGAGACGCGCAAGCTGCTGACGCCCGAGCAGATCGAGGCGAACAAGGAGGGCATCCGCAAGGTGTTCTCCCGCTTCCTCGCCTTTGGCGACGGGCGAACCGACGCGCTGATGATCGACAACGCCGAGTGGCTGACGAAGCTCAACTACATCGACTTCCTGCGCGACGTAGGCCGCCACTTCTCGGTCAACCGGATGCTGTCGATGGACAGCGTGCGCATGCGGCTGGAGCGCGAGCAGGAGCTGTCCTTCATCGAGTTCAACTACATGTGCCTGCAGGGCTACGACTATGTCGAGCTCAACCGCCGCTACGGGGTGAACCTGCAGATGGGCGGCTCGGACCAGTGGGGCAACATCGTCACCGGCATCGATCTGGGCCGCCGCATGGGCACGCCGCAGCTCTACGCGCTCACCTGCCCGCTGCTCACCACCGCCTCGGGCGCCAAGATGGGCAAGACCGCATCCGGCGCGATCTGGCTCAACGAGGATCAGCTCTCCGCCTGGGACTACTGGCAGTTCTGGCGCAACACCGAGGATGCGGACGTCGGTCGATTCCTGCGGCTGTACACGACGCTTCCCATGGACGAGATCCGGCGGCTCGAGGCGCTGCAGGGCGCCGAGATCAACGAGGCGAAGAAAGTGCTGGCCACCGAGGCAACCGCGCTCATGCACGGCCGCGACAAGGCCGAGGCGGCCGCCGAGACGGCGCGCCGCACGTTCGAGGAGGGCCAGACGGCAGACAGCCTGCCCACCATCGCGGTGCCCGCAGCCGAGTTCTCGGCCGGCCTCGGCGTGCTGAGTGCGTTCGTGCGCGCCGGCCTCGTCGCGTCCACCGGCGAGGCGCGGCGGCAGGTGAAGGGCGGGGGCCTGCGCGTCAACGACGCCGTCGTCACCGACGAACGCGCCGTCATCGGCGCGGCCGATCTCAATGCGGACGCCGCGGTGAAGCTGTCCTTCGGGCGCAAGAAGCACGTCCTGCTGAAGGCGTCCTGACGGGCCGCTGGGCGGCCGCCCCGCCGGCTCAGCGCTGCTCGGGCGGCGAAGCGGGCGCGGGCTGCTGCTGCGCCGGCGGCGCGCTGCCGGCGCCTCCGCCGACGCTGACGCCGGGGCCGAACACGCCGAAGAACTTGCGCAGCACGCCCGGCGCCACCGCCGACAGCGGGTTGATGGACACGGCCGGCTGCGTCACGCGCCCCGTGATGCGGAAATTCACCGCGAACAGGCCTTCGTTCTGACCACCGCCGAGCAGCGTGCCGACGATGGGAACGCGGTTCAGCGCGTTGTTGATGCCGTAGGCCGGCACGAAGGTGCCGCTCAGGTCCACCCGGTCGCGGTT
>JAIYAB010000274.1 GCA_027489275.1 Hyphomicrobiales bacterium | reverse complement strand
TTGGTGTTCTGCTGCGCCAGCGCGCCGCCGGATGAGGCCAGCAGCGCCAGTGCCGCGGCCAGCATGAGTTGTCTTGTCATCGCGTTCCCCCCTGCCGGGCCGGGCACGCCCCGTCGATGCGCAGGCCCTCGGCGGAGCGTAGACGAGGCTCCAAGCGCTCGCCATGCGGACGAGGCGCGCGCGGCCCGTCCACACGTGCATGTGAAGAGCCGGGCGGGCGCGGCCACGCCGCTCCGCGCCGGTTGCCGGCTTCCGATCGTCCGGTTATCGTACAACCCAAGTCACAAGAACATCAGTCGGAGGAGAGCCTGGGATGCGTACGCGCATGGGGAGATTTCTTGTCGTCTCGGCGGCAGCCGCGACATTGGCCTTCGCGCTGCCAGCGGCCGCGAAGACGCCGAAGGACCAGCTCATCGTTGGCATGAACATGGCCAACCTGACGAGCCTCGATCCCCACAACATGAACTCCTACGAGTCGCACCACATCCTGGCGAACGTGTACGACACGCTCGTGCGGACCGACCCGAAGGATCCCGGCAAGCTGATGCCGCGTCTTGCCGAATCCTGGCAGGAACTGCCCGACGGGACCATCAAGTTCAAGCTCCGCAAGGACGTGAAGTTCCACTCCGGCCGTGTCGTCACCATCGACGACGTCGTCTGGTCGATGCGCCGCGCCGTCAAGCTCGGCCTGCTCGGCTCCGCCTACTTCACCGAGTGGGGCTACAACGCGAAGAACATCGACGAGAAGTTCCGCGCCGAGGGGACGGACACCTTCGTCATGGAGCCGGCGATGGCCATTGCGCCGAAGCTGAAGCTCTACACGATCGCACGCGCCGTCGGCGCGGTGCTCGATCGCGAGACTGTGCTGAAGAACGAGAAGGACGGCGACCTCGGGCGCGGCTGGCTCGCCTCGAACTCGGCCGGCTCCGGCCCATTCTCGCTGGTGCGCTGGAACCCCAACGACATCGTCCTGCTCGACAGGTTCGACGGCTACTACGCGGGCGCGCCGAAGATGCGGCGCGTGGTCGTGCGCCACCTGCCCGAATCGCAGACGCAGCGCCTGCAGCTCGAGAAGGGCGACCTCGACGTCGGCATCCAGCTCTCCTCCGCCGACATCGACGGGCTCGCCGCCAATCCGGCCATCGCCATCGACCGCATTCCCGGCGCCGGCTACTACTTCATGATCATGAGCCTGAAGGATCCGGAGTTCGCCAAGCCGGAGGTCCGCAAGGCGGTGCGCTACTGCATCGACTACGACGGCATCAACAAGAACCTGATGCAGAACTACGGCTTGCCCGCCCGCACCTACATCGCCAAGGGCATCCCCGGCCATGTCGACGGCATCGGCAACGAGTACGATCTCGAGAAGTGCAAGGCCGGGCTCGCGGCAGCCGGCTACCCGAACGGCTTCAAGAAGACGTTTTTTTTTTTTAATGATACGGCGACCACCGAGATCTACACGGCGATCCAGGCGAACCTCGCCAAGGCGGGGATCATCCTCGACATCCGCGCCGGCAACGGCGACCAGACCTACGGCCCCATGCGCAATCGGCAGTTCGAATCCGGCCTCGGCCGCTCTTCGTCGGCCGTGCAGGCCGACCCGGACGGCTGGCTGCGCACCCACGTCTACAACCCGGACAACACGGACGCCGCGAAGCTCTCCAACCTGCTCGGCTGGCGCAGCTCGTGGGCCGTGCCGGAGGTCAACCGCCTGATGGACGAGGCGGCGTCGATCTCCGACGAGGCGCGGCGCGCCCAGCTCTACGCCGAGGTGGTGAAGCTCAGCGAGGCCGCCGTGCCGTCGGTGATCCCGGTCTCGCAGCGCGTCGATCCCTACGCCAAGCTGAAGCGGTTGCAGAACTACGTCGGCGACGCGACGTGGATGGTCCGTTGGGACATCGTAGACAAGACCGACTGACCGGCGACGCGACGGAAGCAGGCTGCCGATGGCGATGATCGACGCGGGGCGCAGCACGGCGGGTGTCCGCCGCCTGCGCGGCGCGTCCGTCACCATCGGCAGCGCGCTCGTCACGCTGTTCATGCTGGTGCTTCTGACCTTCGTGATCGGCCGGCTCCTGCCGATCGATCCGGTGCTCGCCGTCGTCGGCGCCGATGCCGACAACGCGACCTACATGAAGGTCAAGACAGAGCTCGGCCTCGACAGGCCGATCCTCGAGCAGTTCTGGATCTTCCTGAAGCAGCTCGCCGCCGGCAATTTCGGCAAGACCCTGCTCACCGGTCGGCCGGTAACCGAAGACATCGCCCGCGTGCTGCCGGCGACGGTCGAGCTCGCCACGGTCACCATCGTGCTGGGCGCGGGCATCGGCATTCCGCTCGGCGTGTTCGCGGCCGTCAACCGCGGCCGCATGGCCGACCACGTCGTGCGGGTGCTGTCGCTGCTCGGCCATTCCACGCCGATCTTCTGGCTCGGCATGGTCGGCCTCATCATCTTCTACGCGAAGCTCGACTGGGTCGGCGGCTCCGGCCGGGTCGAGCTGTTCTATGTCGACATGGTCCCCGACGTGACGGGGCTGCTGCTGGTCGATGCGCTGCTGGCCGGCGACATGGACGTGTTCTGGAGCGCCTTCAGCCACATCGTGCTGCCGGCCTCGGTGCTCGCCTATTCCTCCATCGCCTACATCAGCCGCATGACGCGCAGCTTCATGCTGGAACAGCTCAGCCAGGAATACGTCATCGCCGCCCGCGCCAAGGGGGCGCCGCGCTGGCGCGTGGTGTGGGGGCATGCCTTCGCCAACATCCGGGTGCAGGTGCTCACCATCGTGGCGCTCTCCTATGGCGGCCTGCTGGAAGGCGCCGTACTGACCGAGACCGTGTTCGGCTGGCCGGGCTTCGGCCAGTATCTCACCAGCGCGCTGATCATCGGCGACATGAACGTCGTCGTCGCCTGCACGCTCATCGTCGGCGTGCTCTTCATCGGGATCAACCTGCTCTCCGACATGCTGTACCGCCTGCTCGACCCGAGGACGCGATGAGCGGTACGCCGCGCACGACCGCCTGGCTGAACGCCGAGACCGCCGCGACGCGGTCGCAGGCTGTCGCGCAGGGCCTGTGGCGCGGCTGGCTGCGCTTCGCCGCCAATCCGCTCGGGCTCGCCGGCCTCGCGGTCGTGCTGTTGCTGGTGACGGTGGCGCTGTTCGCCCCGTGGCTGGCGACGCAGCCGCCCAACGACCAGAACCTCGCGGCGCGCCTCATGGCGCCCTCGGCCGCCCACTGGCTGGGCACGGACGAGCTCGGCCGTGACATCTGGAGCCGGATCGTCTGGGGCAGCCGCATCACGCTGGCCATCATCACCATCGTCAGCATCGTCGTGGCTCCCATCGGCCTCGCGGTCGGTTGCGTGGCAGGCTATGCCGGCGGCTGGGTCGACAGCGTACTGATGCGCGTGACGGACCTGTTCCTCGCCTTCCCCAGCCTGATCCTCGCGCTGGCCTTCGTCGCCGCGCTTGGCCCCAGCCTGGAGAACGCGATCCTCGCCATCGCGCTCACCTCGTGGCCGCCGATTGCGCGCCTCGCGCGGGCGGAGACGCTCAGCCTGCGCAACAGCGACTACGTATCCGCGGCGCGGCT
>JAIYAB010000205.1 GCA_027489275.1 Hyphomicrobiales bacterium | reverse complement strand
TGGACGACCGTCATCCTCGTCGGCGCGATGATGCCCCTGTCCGTCGCGATGGAGCAGACCGGCGCTGCCCGCGTGCTCGCAGAAGCGCTCGTCGGAGCGGTCGGATCACTTGGCCCGACCGCGCTGCTCGCGGGTCTGTTCGTGCTGACGGCGATGCTCGGCCAGATCATGAGCAACACCGCCACGACGCTGATCGTGATCCCAGTCGCCCTTGCCGCGGCCACCGGCATGGGCGTGTCGCCCTATCCGGTGATGATGAGCATCTGCGTGGCCGGCGCTGCGTCGTTCCTGACGCCCATTGCCACGTCCACAAATCTCATGGTGATGGGTCCGGGCGGATACGCGTTCGGCGACTACTGGCGCCTCGGCTTGCCGCTGATGGCGCTCTACTTCGCCGTCGCGGTGTTCCTCGTGCCGCTGATCTGGCCGTTTCAGCCCCTCGGGAGGTGAGTCATGGAGACGACGCATCATTATCTCCTGACGAAGATCCTCATCGGGATCGTCGTCGTCGCCCTCGTGGCGGCGCTCTTCTACATGCTGCGGGGCTGAGCCGGATGGTCGCCGCAGCCGCCCGCTGGACAAGACGCCTGTCGCTCGCCCTCCTTCTCGTCCTCGTGACGGTCTTCGTGGTCCGCGCATGGGACTCGCAGCGCGGCGATCCGCTGGAGCCCTGGCACACCTTCGTGCCGCGGGAACTCACCATAGTCGAACTCGATGCTGCCGACTGGCGGGGCTATCTCGCCGCGGAGGACGCGATCTTCCGCTCGCTCGACGCGGAGGTGACGCGGCGCGTGCCCGAGGACGAGCGCGTTCCCGAGAACCGCTATTTCGAGGCCAGCCCCGTCAATCCGGAGCGATTCGCGCGCAACTGGAACCGCTCCTTCGTGCTGGAACCGGACGGGGAGGTCCGCGGCGCCGCGGTGATGCTGCACGGGCTCACCGACTCGCCCTTCAGCCTTCGCCATGTCGCGCAGCTCTATCGCGCGAACGGGTTCGTGGTGATCGCGATCCGGCTGCCCGGCCACGGGACCGTGCCTGCCGGCCTGACAGACGTCGCCTGGGAGGACTGGATGGCCGCCACGCGGCTGGCCTTCCGGGAAGCGGGCCGCAGGGCAGGACCCGGCAAGCCGCTTCACGCCGTCGGCTACTCGAACGGCGGCGCGCTGGCGATGAAGTATGCGCTCGACGCGCAGGGGGACGCTGCACTGTCGCGGCCGGACCGCATCGTCCTGTTCTCGCCCATGGTCGGGGTCACGAGCTTTGCGCGCTTTGCCGGCCTCGCCGCGCTGCCGGCCTTCTTCCCTGCCTTCGCCAAGGCGGCGTGGCTGAGCATCCTGCCCGAGTTCAACCCCTTCAAGTACAACTCTTTCCCGGTGAATGCCGCGCGCCAGTCGCACCGTCTCACCCAGGCGCTGCAGCAATCCGTGCGGGAACGCTCGCGCGCCGGCGTGCTGGAGGGGCTCGCGCCGGTGCTCACCTTCCAGTCCGTGATGGACTTCACCGTCAGCACCAGCGCCATCCTGTCGGCGCTTTACGCCCACCTGCCGGCGAACGGCAGCGAGATCGTGCTTTTCGACATCAATCGCACGGCGAAGTTCGGGCCGCTTCTGCGCCAGACGTCGCAATATGTGATCGGCCGGATCCTGCCGCCCGCCCCGAGGGCGTTCCGAACGACGCTCGTCACCAACGAAAACGAGTTCGAAGCGGCTGTCGTCGCGCGGATCGTCGACGCCGGGACCCGGGAGGAGACGGTGACGTCGCTGGGTCTCGCCTATCCGCGCGATGTCTTCTCGCTGTCGCATGTCGCGATCCCGTTCCCGGTTTCCGATGGGCTCTATGGAACGGCCCCGGATCCCTCCGATGATTTCGGCGTGCAACTGGGATCGCTGGCGGCGCGCGGGGAGGTGGGGGTCCTGATCATCAATCTCGACACCCTGATGCGGATGTCGGCCAACCCGTTCTTCCCCTATCTCGCCGCCCGCGTGGGAGAGGGTCTCGCCGCTGGGCGGGCGCAGTAGGAATGGCCCGCCGCGATGGAGGCTTCGGTGTTCCCCTTATGGCCGGCAGCCTCGCCAACCCGTATGGGTAGAGGGGATGGCATTCGTGCGTTCGTGCGGTTGAATGTTGCCGAAAGGCCGGGGCCATGGCATGGCCTTCACCGAAGGGGTCCGCCCACCGGCGGCCGGAGTAAGGAACGAAGCGTGAGACATCTCGGTGTTGTAACCCTCGCAATCGTCGGGCTCGCGTTCGCCGCGGGCCTCGCGCAGGCGCAGACGAAGCCGGCGGCGAAGAAGACGACGCGTACGACGCAGCCGGCCAAGGTCCAGCCCGACCAGAGCTATCTGTACCTGTCGCCCGGCTCCGCGCCGCGCGACGGCGGGCCCAACTACGTGACGCAGGGCATGCGCGAGAGCAACCAGCCCTACTTCAACACCGGCGCGTGGCCCGACGGGACCCAGCCCTGGACCAATCGCTGAGGCCGACCCTCACCCAGGCCGGGCTCGCCCGGCCTCCGCTCCCGCGATCATCGTTTCGAGCAGCCGCATCGCGCGCGCGCCGTCCGCGGCGTCGGGCGCGCGCACGTCCTCGCCGCGCACCACCGCGAGGAACGTCGCCATGAGGGCGTGGTAGCCCTTGTGGTCCTCGTTGGCGGCGACAGTGTTGTTGGGCTCCCACACCAGCGTGTCCTCGCCGTCGACGAGACTCGCCTCGGCCCGGCCGATCTTGAAGGGCGGCGCCCGCACGTGGCGCACCTCGTGGACGTTGCGGACCTCGACGCGCTGGTGATCGGCCATCACCTGCCACCACTCCATCGGCGTGCCGCGGGACTGGTTCGTGCCGACGACCAGCGTCCCAACGGCCCCGCTCTCGAAGCGGAAATCGACGTGCAGCACCAGCCGGCCCGGCGCCAGCTCGTGCGCCCGCACGCCCAGCGAGGCGACTGGCCCCATCAGGAAGGGCACGAGGTCGAGATAGTGCACGCAGTGGTGCAGGTAGAACCCGGTGTAGTCGGGATCCTTCTCGAAATAGGTCGGCGCGGTCATGTACTGGCCGAAGAAGCTCGCCGGCGTGCCGAATCCAGCGCCGTGGATGACGTTCGCCGCGATCCGGTTGGCGGTCGAAAACCGCTTCATGAAGCCGACGATGACCGGCCTGCCGGCCGCCTTCGCGGCGGCGGCGAGATCCTCCGCTTCGGCCGCCGTGGCGGCCGGCGGTTTCTCGACGAACACCGGCAGGCCCCGCGCGAGCGCCGCCCGCGCGACGGCATGGTGCGCCGCCGGCCCTGCGGCGACGGCGACGGCGTCGATGCCCGGCGCCGCGATGGCGTCCTGCCAGTCCCTCGTGCGGCCCGCTTCGGGCACGCCGAACCGGCTCGCCGTCCGGCCGAGACGGTCGGGGTCGGTGTCGCAGATGGTCGCGATCCGGGCGTCGAGCCGCGTGAGCTGCGGCAGGAGCATCTCGTTGGCGTGCGTTCCGCAGCCGATCCAGGCGATGCGTACGGTCATGCTCCCCTCCCGGCGAAGGCAAGCGCCGCGTCGAGCAGCGCGATGCTGGCGGCGAGTTCGGCGTCCTCGCTCTTCGACGGCGCGCGCCACTGCGCCAGCGGCACGCCGGGCCGCTCGTCGTCGCGCCGGAACGGCTCGAGCGTGATCGGCCCGCGATAGTCGATCGCGAGAAGCGCCCGGGCCACGGCCGGCCAGTCGACATGGCCCGAGCCGATGAAGCCGCGGTGGTTCTCGTTGGCCTGGAAATGGACAACCCGCTGCCCCGCCCGCCGGATGGCGGCCGGGATGTCGGGGTCCTCCATGTTCATGTGGAAGGTGTCGAGCATCACGCCGACGCTCGCCATGTCGACGGCTTCCGCCAGCGCCAGCCCGTGCCCGGTCGTGTTGGCGATGTCGGTCTCGAAGCGGTTCAGCGGCTCGATGCCCAGCACGATTCCCCTGTCCGCGGCCCGCCGCCCGGCTGCCTTCAGCCCGGCCACGACCGCGTCGATCCGGCGGGCCCGTTCGGCTTCGTCGACGGGGGCGGGGGGGCGGCCCGCAAAGACGAGCGGCGCGCCGTACAGCGGCCCGCCGACGATTCCCGCGCCCAGCGCGGCGGCGATGTCGACGCAGCTCTCGAGATAGGCGACGCCGGCCCGCGCCGCCCCTGCATCCGCGCTGGCGAGGTCTCGTGTCAGGTTCACGCGCGCCGCCAGCACGACGCCGAGGCCATGGTCCGCCAGAACGGCCTTCGTCTCGGCGAGGTCGAGTTCGCCGGGCTCGGGCACGAGCAGCTCCACGAAGTCGCAGCCCGCCTCCTTCATGCGCCGGAAGGTCGGGAAATGCTCCCGGCCGAACGGCCGGGCATAGAACATCGAGATGACGCCGATCGGGTTTCGCCTGGTCATGATTTCACCGCGCCGGACGTGAGGCCGCTCACGAGCCGTTTCTGGACGAAGAGGAAGAGGATGGTGACGGGGATCGCGATCAGCGTTCCGCCGGCGGTGAGGAGGCCCCACTGCACGGTGAACTCGCCGATGAACAGCTGCAGGGCGACGGTGACGGTGCGGACGCTCTGGCCCGACAGCATCATCGCGAAGAGGTACTCGTTCCACGACGTGACGAAGATGTAGATCCCCGTCGTCACCACGCCCGGCATCACCACGGGCATGATCACGAAGCGCAGCGCCTGCAATCGCGACGCGCCGTCGATGCGCGCCGCTTCGTCGAGCTCGCGCGGGATCGCGTTCATGTAGCTGGTCAGCATCCAGATCGAGAAAGGGATCGCAAAGGTCGAGTGTCCCAGCACGATGCCCAGATGGGTGTCGAGCAGGCCGAAGCGACGCATGAGCACGAAGAGCGGGATGATGATCAGGACGATGGGGAACATGTTGATGACCAGGAACTGGGTCATCAACAGCCGCCGCCCCGCGAAGCTGAACCGCGAGAAGGCATAGGCCGCCGGAATGCTCACGGCGAGGCCGAGCGCGGACGCGCCCAGCGCGACGATGAAGCTGTCTCGCATGTTGCCGGAGAAGGTCGTACGCGCCAGCAGGTCCCGGTAGTGCTGCAGCGTCGGCTGGTCGGGCCAGTAGCGCACCGGCCACTGCGAGATCTCGGCCGACGGCTTGATCGAGGTGATCATCATCCACGCATAGGGGCCGATCGCGAACAGCACGATCAGCAGGACCGGGATCTCGACCTCGACGATGCGGCGCAGGTGGGAGCGGCGGTCGATCATCGCCCGAGGTCCTTCGCCGCCCGCCGGACATAGGCGAACACCACCACCAGCAGCAGCGCCGTCAGCACCAGCGCGAGCGCCGAGCCGTAGCCGAACTCCATGCCGCTGTAGGCCTTGAGAAACGCATAGAGCGGCAGCGTGTGCGTGGCGTAGCCGGGGCCGCCGCCGGTCATCACGAGGATGACGTCGAGCGAGTTGGCGACCCAGATCGTGCGCAGCAGGAGCGCCGTCATGATCACGTCGGCGATGGAGGGAAGGATCACGAGCCGCAGGCGCTGGAACCGCGTCGCGCCGTCGATGTCGGCGGCCTCGTACAGTTCCTGCCCGATCGTCTGCAGGCCCGCTAGAATCGTGACGGCGAAGAACGGAAAGCCCTGCCACACGAGCGCGAGGACGATGGCGTAGAAGGAGGTCGTCGGCTGCGCCAGCCAGGGCACGGGCTTGTCGACGAGCCCCAGCCGCAGGACGAGGTCGTTCAGCACGCCGACATTGAAGTCGTACATCCACGTCCAGGTGAGGCCGATGATGACGCTGGGCAGGGCCCAGGGGATGATGATCAGCGACCGCGCCAGCCCCCGCCACCAGAAGCTCTGGTTGAGCAGCAGCGCGGCTCCGAGTCCGAGGGCGAACTGCAGTCCCACGACGAGGACGATCCACCACGCCGAGTTCCACAGCGAGATCCAGAAGACCTCGTCCTTGAGGAGCCTCGTGAAGTTCCCCAGCCCGATGAACGGCACGTTCTGCGGACGGTAGAGAATGTAGTCGTGCAGGCTCATCCAGACCGTCTGCGCCACCGGCACGAGCACCACGGCCAGCGTGACGAGCAGCGCCGGCGCGAGGAACAGGTAGGGCGTCGCGGCCGTGCGCAGCGCAGCCGCAGATGGCGATGCCGTGGTCATGGAGCCTTGCCTGGCGGGACGGCCGGGCAAGGCCGGCCGTCCCGGGTTCAACCGTGCATCACCCGTGGAAATGCGCTTCCACGGCCTTCATCATGTCGTCCGGCGTGATCTGGCCGAGCAGCGCGCGCTGCATGCTGGTCGGCCACACGGTCCGCACGAAGTCGGCGGTCTTCGGCAGGTCGGGCAGCACCCCCGCCGCCGGCAGCGACGCCGCGCTCGCCTCGACGAAGCGCTTGGGATGCACGTCCCATGTCGCCGCGCTCGACGTCGTCACCGGCAGCTGGCCGGTGAGCTTGTTGAAGGCCACGTTGTTGTTCGCGGTCGAGAGGAAGGAGATCCACCTGAACGCAGCGTCCTTCTGCTTCGAGGCGGAGAAGACGGCGTTGGATTCGTCGCCGAAGATCGTCCAGCCCTTGGCCCCCGCCGGCTTGGGAACGGGCACGGCCGACACCTTGTCTCCCAGCGCCTGAACCATCTCGTTGGACGAGCCGACATGATGGATGACCATGGCGGACCGGCCGGCCTTGAAGCCGTCGACGATCTGGCGGAAGCCGTCCGTCGGCGCCGACGGCGGCACCACCTTGTGATCGCGCATCAGCGACACGTAGAAGCGGTTCCCGGCCAGCGCCTTCTCCGAAACCATGCCGCCCTTGTCGAAGGTCGCGCCGTTGCCGAGCACGAACGGCGCCCAGTTGTCGTGGCCGCCCGCGCCGCCGCGCATGCCGAAGCCGTACACATCCCCCTTCGTCAGCGCCTTGGCAGCCGCGAGGAAATCCTCGTAGGTCTTCGGCGGCTGCAGCCCTGCGGCCTGGAACAGGTCGGTGCGGTAGTAGAGGTAGAGCACGACGTACTGCACCGGCAGGAAGTATTGCTTGCCGTCGGTCGCCTTGTTGACGTTCCAGATGCTGTCGGAGATGTCGCTGCGGGCAGCCCAGCCGCCGAGGCGGGAATCCAGCGGCTCGAGCGCGCCCATCTGCAGGAGTTGCGCCTGGTTGTTGAGCTTCACCATCGCGCAGTCCGGCGCGTTGCCAGCGACGAGCGATGCGAAGAGCCGGGTGTAGTAGTCGCTGCCGCCGCCCCAGGGGATGCTCTCGGCCTGGATCTTGATGCCGGGATTCTCCTTCTCGAACGCCGCGACGAGCTCGGCCGGCGAGTTCTGCGGGTTGTCGAAATGGTACCACCAGCGCACGGTCGCCTGCTGCGCGGCGGCGGGCGATACGAAGGGCGCGGCCAGCGCGCCGGCGCCGGCCAGTTGCAGGAATGTTCTGCGTTTCATCGAAGTCCTCCCTCAGGTTTTTTGATTCAAGGCGGAGCGCAGGTGGTCGCCGGCTGCCGCGAGCGCGGCAACCGCCGTGGGTAGTTCGCGTGCGAGGCGCAGGAAGCCGTGAACGACGCCGGGCCAGACATCGAGCCGATGCCGGACGCCGGCTGCCGCCAGTCGTGCGCTCATCGACAGCGTGTCGTCGAGCAGGGGGTCGAGGCCGGCGGCGTTCAGGTAGAGCGGCGGCAGGCCGGCGAGGTCGGCCGTCAGCGGCGCGGCGTGGGGCGGCGCCGCGGCGTAGTCGTCATGGCCCAGGAAATTGGCCCAGTACCAGCGCATGTTCGCCGTGCCGAGCAGGAAGCTGCCGTCGCCGAAGCGCGCGTTGCTCTGCGTGTCGAAGATCGGCGCGAAGCAGCCGTAGAACAGGGCCGCCGTCAGCGGCGCCGGCAGGCCGCGGTCGCGCAGCGCCAGCATCGCGCCGAGCGCGAGGTTCGCCCCGGCGCTGTCGCCAGCCAGCGCCATCCTGCCGGCGTCGACGGCATCGCCCAGCCCGCCCCCGCGCGCGAAGGCGATGGCCGCGAGAACGTCCTCGAGCGGGGCCGGGAAGGGATGTTCCGGCGCGAGCCGGTAGTCGATGCTGAGCACCGCGCAGCCGGAGAAGCCCGCGATGGTGCGGGCGGTGCCTTCATGCGTGTCGACCGAGCCGAAGGTCCAGCCGCCTCCATGCGCGAAGACGACCAGCGGCACCCGCGTGGCCGGATCGCCCGCGGGCCGGTACAGCCGCGCGCGGATCGGGCCGGCCGGCCCCGGTACGGAGAGCTCTGTCGTCGGGCCCGTGGGCACGGGGCAATGCACCCACGGCCGCTGGTTGTCCTCGAAGGTCTGTCTTGCCACCGCGATAGGCAGGGCGCGCATGTCGACGGCCGGCAGCGCCCGGAAACGGTCGAGGATGATCTTCTGGTGGGGGTCCAGCACTGCTTGCGTCACTCGCCGCGCTCCGGTTCGATCTCGACGATGGTGTCGATGTGGTGGGTGAGCGCCCGGGCGAGGGCCTCGCCGCCTTCCTGCAGCGCGGCGAGGATGGGCTCGTGCCGCGATGCGGTGCGCGATAGCGGCCGGCGATGGCGCGGTTCCCACAGCTTCTGGCGGTGCGAGTGCAGGATGCAGCGCAGCAGGATCTGGTCCAGCGCGCGCAGCCCGGCGAGCCGGAAGATCCCGACGTGGAAGGCCGTGTCGAGTTCGATGAGGGCGTACTCGTCGCCCGCTGCCGCTGCGGTGTCCATCGCGCCGACGAGCCCCTTAAGCCGCGCGACGTCGTGCGGGGTCGCGGCGGCGGCCGCGCGCAAGGCCCCGCGCGCCTCCAGCCGACGGCGCAGCGCCAGCACTTCCGCCGCCTCCTCGGGATCCAGCGGCGTCACGGTGGTGCCCCGTCGGCCCGAGCGCAGCACCAGCCCATCCTCCTGCAGGCGCAGCAGGGCCTCGCGGACCGTCCCCTGGCTGCAGCGCAGCTCCTGCGCAACGCCGAGCTCCGTCAGCACCGTCTCCGGCTCGAGTTCGTTCAGCAGGATGCGCCGCTTCAGCGACGCATAGGTCGCCTCGCGCGGCCGCATCATCGGGGTCGGTTGAGTTGCCATTATCGATATCGATAACAGTGAAAGCGGAGGCTCGCAAGCTGGCGGACGGGTCTGCTCATCTTGCGGCAGGCACGGTTCCCGCGCTGCCGCGCACCACGAGGTGCGTATCGAGTACGTAGCGGATTTCGCGCATGGCCTTCAGGCGTGTCACGTCGCCGAGCAGGTCGAGCGCGACCTCGCCCGCCTCGTCGCAGCGCGCCGAGACCGTGGTCAGGGGCGGGAAGGTCGTCGCGCCGAGCACGTCGTCGCAGCCGATCACGCTGAAGCGCTCCGGTACCGCGATGCGCCGCTCGGCGAGTGCGACGAGAATGCCCTGCGCCGTCACGTCGTCGAAGGCGATGGCCGCCGTCGCCCCCGTGCCGAGCAGAGCGGCCACGATGTCGCGGCCGGCCTCGAAGCTGGCGCGCTGCGCCGTGACGGCGACCATCTCCAGCCCCCGCCGCCGCATCGCCGCGCGCATCGCCTTGCGCCGCTGCTGGTTCGACCACGACGCGGCCGGGCCGGCCACGTAGCAGATCCGCCGGTGGCCGAACTCGGCGAGGTGGTCCACGGCCGCGGAGATGCCGACCGACGTGTCGATCAGCACCCGCGGCAGGCCCGTCACGTCCCGGTTGATGAGCACGATGGGCACGCGTCCGGCATGATGCCTGATGCGCTCCTCGTCGAGGCGTGACGAGACAAGGATCACGCCCTCGACCTGGCCGGTGAACTTTGCCACCAGCGTATCCTCGCGGTCGGCGTTCTCGTCCGAACTGCCGAGGAACAGGCAGGCGCCGGCGAGGTCGGCGCGAGCCTGCGCGCCGCGGATCAGCGGCGGGAAGAAGGGGTTGGCGACGTCGGGCACGATCAGCGCAATGTTGCCGTGTCGGCCCGTGCTCAGCGCGCGGGCCACCTGGTTCGGGACGTAGCCCAGGCGCGCCGCGACGGACTTCACGCGCGACACGGTCTCCTGGCTCAGCATCTGCGGACGGGTGAAGGCGCGCGACACCGTCGCCCGCGACACGCCCGCCGCCTGTGCCACCTGGCTGATCGTCGGGACCCCCCGCCACGGTTCGTCCATGCGCCTCGCCTCGTCGTGCGGCGCGTCGGATCCTGCACGCCCCGCTCTCGTGCAGTCCTGCGTAGCATCCACGGCGGCGGCAGCGCTACCGGCTTGGCGTTCTTGACACGCAACCGGTTGCAGAGAATGCTTCCCGTCCCGGCGGGGCCGGCTCCCGCAAGGCGCTGCCGGGCGCACAGGATGCCTCATGACCAAGCCCATGCCTGCCGCCGCGCCGATGGTCGTCCGCAGCTTTCCCGACCGTTCCGCCATGGGCCGGGCCGCCGCCGCAGAGGTCGCCGAGTCCTTGCGCGGACTGCTGAAGACAGGTCGATCGGTGCGCATGGTCTTCGCCGCCGCCCCGAGCCAGCAGGACATGCTCGACGCGCTGTGCGTCGAGCCGGGCATCGACTGGACGCGGGTCACCGCCTTCCACATGGACGAGTATGTCGGCCTCGCCCCGGAGGCTCCGCAACGCTTCGGCGCGTGGCTCGGCCGGGCGATCTTCGACCGGCTGCCGTTCGCCGCGGCCCACCTCATCCGCCCCGAGCGTTTCAAAACGCCGGAGGCCTGCGCGAGCGATTACGCGGCCAGTCTTGCCGCGGCGCCCATCGACCTCGTCTGCCTCGGCATCGGCGTGAACGGTCATATCGCCTTCAACGACCCGCCCGTGGCCGACTTTCGCGATCCGCTGGCCGTCAAGGTCGTCGAACTCGACGATGTCTGCCGGCAGCAGCAGGTCGACGACGGCTGCTTCCCGGATTTCGCCGCCGTGCCCACCCATGCCCTGACGCTCACCGTGCCGCGCCTGCTCGACTGCGATCGCATGGTCTGCGTCGTGCCGGGACCGGCCAAGCGCGAGGCCGTCCGGCGCACGCTGTTCGACCCGCCGGGCGAGGCCTGCCCGGCGACCGCGCTGCGCGCGCACCCGCGCTGCACCCTCTATCTCGACGCCCAGTCCGACCCCCGCTGAGGATCACGCCATGGCCGCCATCGACGCCGACGCGCTGTGCGAGGGATATCTGGCCAGCGTCACCGCCCTCATGGGCGAGATCCTGCGCGACGAGCGCGACGCTCTCGACCGCGCCGCTGACCGCGTGGCGGGACAGATCGCGGCCGACCGGCTCGTCCATGTCTACGGCCCGGGCGGCCATTCGAACCTCGCGGCGCAGGAGATCTTCTTTCGCGCCGGCGGGCTGATGCACGTCTCGGCGATTCTCGACGAGGGCACCCTGCTGTCGAACGGCGCCCTGCGCTCGATGGCCGTCGAGCGCACGCCCGGCTACGGCCGGATCGTCGTGGCCGACCGGCGGCTCGGCGAGGGCGACCTGCTGATTCTCGTCAACGCCTACGGCATCAACGCCGCGCTGATCGATGCCGCCATCGAGGCGAAGGCGCGGGGGGTGTTTCTGATCGGCGTGAGCTCCCGCCGCCACGCCTCCGGCACGGCGCCGGAGCACCCGGCCCGCCATCCGACGAAGCAGAACCTGCACGATCTCGTGGACATCGCCGTCGACACCAAGGTCGACATCGGTGACGTCGCTGTGAGCGTACCGGGATTCCAGTCGCGGATCGCGGCTGTCTCCACGTTTGCCAACGCCTTTGCCCTCAACTGCCTCGTCATCCGCACCGTCGCCAAGCTCGTCGAGCGCGGCGTCGAGCCGCCGGTGTGGCGCAGCGGCAATGCGCCGGGAGGCGACGAGGCGAACGCCCGCTTCCTGCACCGCTTCCGGGAGCGCGTGCGGTGGCTCTGAGGCGCATCGCCGGCCGCAACGCCAGCCTGGAACTGGAGGATGGTCTGATCCGTGCCATCCAGCCCGGCGAGCCGGGCGAAACGCGCTGGCTCGCCCCCGGCTTCGTCGACCTGCAGGTCAATGGCTGGCTCGGTCACGATCTGAACGCCCCGGGCCTCACGCCGGAGACGGTTTCGGCCATGGTCGCCGCGCTGGCGCGCACCGGCGCGACCAGGCTCCTGCCGACGGTCATCACGGCGTCCGACGAGCGCATGACGGCGGCGGTCCGCGCCATTGCCGCGGCCTGCGAGACCGATCCGCGCGCGGCTGCCGCGGTCGCCGGGATTCACGTCGAGGGTCCGCATGTCTCGCCGAACGACGGACCGCGCGGCGCGCACCCGCTCGCGGACGTGCGAGCGCCCGACATCGCCCTGTTCGACCGGTTGCAGGCGGCGGCCGGCGGCCGGATCGTGATGGTCACCCTTTCGCCGCACTGGCCGAGCGCGCTCGCCTACATCGCGGCGCTGGCGGCGTGGGGCGTGCGGGTCGCGATCGGCCATACGGATGCGGGCCGAGACGAAATCGATCGCGCGGTCACGGCGGGGGCGACCTTGTCCACCCATCTGGGCAACGGCATTGCGGCCATGCTGCCGCGCCATCCCAACATCATCTGGACGCAGCTCGCCGAGGACCGGCTGACGGCGACCTTCATCGGCGACGGGCACCACCTGCCGGGCGACACGCTGAAGGCGATGGTCCGCGCCAAGGGGCCGGAGCGGGCAATCCTCGTCTCCGACGCGACGGCGCTCGGCGGCATGCCTCCCGGCCTTTACCGCCAGCC
Source organism: Hyphomicrobiales bacterium (assembly GCA_027489275.1). Taxonomy (GTDB): domain Bacteria; phylum Pseudomonadota; class Alphaproteobacteria; order Rhizobiales; family Beijerinckiaceae; genus Alsobacter. The sequence continues at coordinate 9,347 of JAIYAB010000205.1, read as the reverse complement.
GATCGGCGGCGACGTCGAACTGACGCCGGAGGGGCGGCTTGGCGTGCGCGGGACGCCCTATCTCGCCGGCGCAGCGCGCAGCCTTGCCGACGGCGTCGCCGTCACGGCGAACGTCGTCGGCATGGAAATCGCCCTGCGTATGGCGACGCTGAACCCGGGACGGATCCTCGGCGGCGAGGCCGGCCGCTTCCTCGTCGGCCGGCCGGCCGATCTCGTCCGCTTCGCGTGGCCGCAGGGTGAGTCCCGGCTCGCCATCGACCTCGTGCTCGCCCATGGCCGCGAGGTCGATCCCGGTGGGGACGGCCCGTGACGCTGCTCGCGGGCGCCGCGGTCGCCGACATCACGCCGCCGGCCGGCCTCGCCATGTCGGGTTTCGTCGCGCGCACGACGCCGGCCACCGGCGCGCACGATCCGCTGACCGCGCGGGCGCTCGCGGTCGGCGACACGGTGCTCGTGGTCGTCGACGTGGTAGCGCTGTCGGCGGCGACCTGCGCCCGAATCCGCGCGCGGCTTCCGCTGCCGGACGAGGCGATCGTCATCGCCGCGCTGCACACCCATGGCGGTCCGGTGCCGACGGTCGAGTACCTCGGCGGCGCGGCCGATCCCGCCTTCATGGTCCGCCTCGAGGAGGGCTGTGTCGCGGCGGCGCGGGCCGCGCTCGACGGTCGACGGCCCGCCCGCCTCCTGTTCGGCAACGGGCCTGACCCCGGCGTCGCCCGCAACCGCCGCCATCCGGGCGGGCCGACGGATCCGGCGATGCCCATGCTGGTCGCCATGGGTGAGGACGGGTATCCCATCGCCCATCTCCTGTCGCATGCCTGCCATCCCGTGGTTCTGGGCGCCGACAACACGCTCTATACCGCCGACTACCCGGGCTTTGCCCGCCTTGCCGTGGAGGCGGCGCATCCCGGCACCGTGGCGGTCTTCCTGACCGGCTGCGCTGGCGAGGCGAACACCGGGCACACGGCGCACGGGTCGATCAGCGTCGCGGCCAATCCCGCCCGCACCTTCGCCGAAGCCAAGCGCGTCGGCGAGGCGGTGGCGGCGGCGGCGCTGGCCGCGCCGCTCGAACCGCTCGGCGACGCCGTGGCGTGCGCCTGCGCCGCCGCGGAACTGCCGCTGCAGCGGCGCGAGACCGAACCGCCGCACGTCCTCGCCGCGCGGTGGCGGCTCGAGACGGCCACGACGGCCGACCCCGCCCGACGGGCCCTGCTCGCCGCCTGGATCGCCTGGGCCGAGGGGCCGGCGCTGTCGGAGCCGTCGCCGCAGGTCGAGCGGGTCTGCGTGCTGCGCTGGGGCGGACTGTCGCTGGTCGCGCTGCCCGGGGAAATCTTCGCGGCGACGGCGCTGGCGATCCGGGCCGGGGCCGGCGGTCCCGCGATCGTCGGATGCTACGCGGACTCCTGCCGCGGCTACATCCCGCCGCTGCAGGAGTACCCGTTCGGCGGCTACGAGGTCGACGAGGCGCACCGTTATTTCGGCATGCCGGCCGGCTATGCCCCGGGCGCCGCCGAGCGCCTCGCGGAGACGGCGACGGCGCTGGCGATCCGGCTCGCCGGCCGGGCCTGAACGCCGCCCCTTCTGCTTGACACGCAACCGGTTGCACGACAGCCTAGACCGCAGAGCCAGGACGCCTCGGGCGGCCATGGCAGACCGGTGCCGCGCCGGCTCCGCGCGGTCGCCGCAGCGCCGTCTGGGTGGGCCGAACAGGGTCTGAGGGATCATCATGGGCAACAACGACACGTCACGCCTCGGCGCCGGCCCGCTCGGCCGCCGCACCGTCCTCGCACTTGCCGCCACCGCCTTCGGCATGGCCCTGGGCTCGGCCGCCGCGCAGGCGCAGACGCTCACCGTGTGGAGCGGCTATCCGGAGATGGTGCCGTTCTACCAGCGGGTCGGCGAGAGCCTGAAGGGCAAGTATCCGGGCCTGCAGGTGAAGGTCGAGGCGATTCCCCTGCGCGAGCACGAGAAGCGGCTGGCGCTCGCCCTGCCGTCCAACTCCGCCGCCGATGTCATCGAACTCGCCAACTCCACGGCCCAGCGCTACATCGAGGCTGGGCTGATCAAGACCGCGCCGGCCGACGCTGCCGCCTTCGTCAACAACGCTGCCTATTTCGACCCCTTCATCCAGAAGACCGCCGCCGTCGGCGGCAAGGTCTATGGCGTGCCGCTGTTCCGCGGCCAGGGCGCGCTCTTCTACAATACCGACAAGTTCGCCAAGGCCGGTCTCGCCGAGCCGCCGAAGACGCTGGCCGACTACACCGAGTACGCCAAGAAGCTGACCGAGCGGAACGCCCAGGGCGTCGCCACCGTCAGCGGCTGGAGCATGCGCCTGTCGGGCGGCGGCGCCGGCATCGCCGAGAAGTTCTGGATCAACCTGTTCCAGAACGGCGGCAACCTCATCGAGGAACAGGCCGACGGCAAGTGGGCCACCACCTACGCCTCGGAAGCCGGCCGCAAGACGCTGCGCCAGTACATCGACAACGTGCACGTCCACAAGGTCGTGACGCCCGAGATGCCGGCCGACGCGGACGCCTTCCAGCGCGAGCAGACGGCGATGTTCATCCGCGAATCGTGGGTCATCGGCGACATCGCGCAGAAGGCGCCGAACCTGAAGTTCTCCACGGCGCTGCTGCCGCGCGGGACGATCGTCGCCCCGGTGTTCTTCTATTCGCCGAACGAGGGCGACAAGGCCCGTCTCGCCTGGGACTTCGCCATCGCCGCCAACAGCCCCGAGAACGCCGTTTGGCTGCTCGATAACGTGGGCTGGCTGCCCAACCGCAAGGACGTGGACTATTCGGCCGTCGTCGCGAAGAAGCCGGCCTTCAAGGCCTTCGTGAACTACCCGAAGGACTACGCCTTCTTCACCCTTCCCGCGATCGCGCCGGTCGAGGAGGTGCTCACCCGCCTCGCCGCCCGCCTGACCAAGGCCTTCGGCGACGCCTCGCTTGCTGGCAACGACGCCGGCATCGACGCGGTTCTCAAGGAGGCCGCCGCCGAGACCGACACGATCCTGCGTCGCGCCGGCCTCCTCGCGTCGAAGTAAGCATGGACCAGCGTCAGCCCTGCCGCCTCGTGCGGCAGGGTCTTTGCCGAATGGGCGGGCCATGACCGCGCGCGGGAGGTGGAGCTTCATCCTCGCGGCGCTGCTGCCGACGCTCGCCATCTACGCCTGGGTGCGGCTCTATCCCATCGGGGACGTGCTGTATCTCAGCCTCCACGAGTGGAACATCATCGCGAAGGTCCGCCCTTTCGTCGGGCTGGAGAACTTCGTCGAGCTCTCGACAGACCCGCTGTTCCTCGAGGCGCTGCGCAACACGGCGATCATCGCCTTCGGCGTCCTGCTCGTGACGATCCCGCTCGCCATGGTCCTGGCCGCGCTGATCCACGCGCGCACCGCGTCGCGCCTGTCCGGCTTCTATGAGACGGCGATCTTCCTGCCCCACGTGGTGTCGCTGGTGCCGGCGGCGATGGCGTGGAAATGGATCTTCGACGCGCGGCTCGGGCCGCTCAACGCGATCCTCTCGGTCTTCGGCGTGCAGCCCAAGGCGTGGCTCTTCGATCCCGTCCTGTCGATCCTGTGCATCGTCGTGCTGTGCGCCTGGCAAGCGCTCGGCTTCGCGGTGCTCATCTTCCTCGTCGGCATCAAGAACCTGCCGGTTTCGCTCTACGAGGCGGCGAAGCTCGACGGCGCGGGTCCGGTCCAAAGCTTCTTCTACGTCACCGTGCCGCTGCTCAAGCCCATCACGCTCTACGTCTCGGTGGTGACGCTGGTGGCGGGCTTCAACGTCTACGGCCAAGCCTTCGTGCTGGCGTCGGACGCGCAGGGTGCGCCGGGCAATCTGGTGCGCGTGCTCGTGCTCGACATGCTGGAGAACGCCTTCCGCAACTACCGCGTCGGTTATGCCGCCGCCGAGGCCGTCGTGCTGCTCGTGGTGGTACTGGTGCTTACCGCGATCCAGTTCGGCGCGCTGCGCGAGCGGGGGCGGGCATGAGCGAGGGGCTGCGCCCGACGCGCCGGCAGATCATCGTCGGCCGGCTGATCGACGCGGGGCTGATCCTGTTCTGCCTCGCCATGCTGCTGCCGCTGGTGCTGCTCGTGTCGAACGCGTTCAAGACGCCGCCGGACATCCTGCGCTGGCCGCCGGCGATCCTGCCGCGCGATCCGACACTGGACAACATGCGCGCGGTCCTCGCCGACACGCCGCTGCTGCGCTGGATGTGGAACAGCGTGCTCTTCGCGCTGCTGTCGACGGCGGCGATCCTCACCACCTCGGCGGTGACGGGCTACGTGCTGGCGAAGTTCCGCTCCAGGGTGCTGAATGTCGTCTTCGCGATCATCCTCGCAACGGCCATCGTGCCGTTCGAGGTGTACATGATCCCGCTGTTCTTCAACGTGCAGAAGCTCGGGCTGCTCAACAGCACGGCGGGGCTGCTCGTCGGCTACCTGGTGATGAGCTTCGGCATCTTCCTCATCCGCCAGAACGTCATCGCCTCTATCCCCGACGAACTTCTCGAGGCGGCGCGGGTCGATGGGGCGGGCGAGTGGTGGATCTTCTGGCGCATTGTCGTGCCGCTCCTGCGCGGCCCGCTGGGCGCGCTCGGGGTGCTCGCCTTCTTCCAGGCGTGGACCGCCTTTGCCTGGCCGCTCATCGTGACGACGACGAAGGAGAGCTACACGGTCGAGGTAGGGCTGGCGCTGTTCCAGACCGGCTTCACCGTCGATCTGGGGCGGCTCAGCGCGGCGGCCACGGTGGTGCTCGTTCCCACCATCATCGTGTTCTCGCTGCTGCGCCGGAATTTCGTGCAGGGCGTCGCCACGAGCGGCCTGAAGGACTGACCCGGGAGCCGAGGCCATGGACGACGCCGCCTTCCTCGCCGACGCCCGCGCGACCTATTTCGATGTGAACGCCCGCACCCTGCGCTGGATGCTGGCCCGTCCGCGCCGGCACGGGGCGTTCGTCGACACGAAGCTGAACCCGATCACCCTGCGCGACTACGGCCCGCAGGACGGCTGGCGCGGGCCCGACGTGACCTTCGGCTGGATCCAGGGACGGGCGCTGGAGGCGATCGTCACACATGCCGCCTTCTTCGAGGCCGAGGATCCGGCGCTGGCGGCCGCCCTCGACGCGTCAGGGCGGGCGCTCTACGCGGCGCTCGACCGCCTTTTCGACGCGCACGGCCACGGATTCTTCGCCTACGACGCCGACCTTCGGCCCGTGTGGCCCGACGCGGAGGGGGTGCTGCACGCGCAGATGCCGCCCGGAGACCTCTTCACCTTCTCCGACACGTTCGTGCTCAAGGGCCTCGTCGCCGCCGCGATGCGCTATGCGCCGGGGGAGGCGGATCGCCACGTCGCGAACCTGTTGCGGGTCGTCGCGGCGATCGAGGACGGCCGCTTCGTGTCCGACGAGCGGCAGGCGCTCGACGCCGCCGCGCGCGCCGGGATCCGGGACGAGTACGGCCCGCGCATGATCCTGCTCGGCGCGGCCTCGATGCTGCACGCGCTCGGGCTGGATGATGCCGCCTCCTTCGGCCGGCGTTTCATCGACCACGTGCTGGCGCGCCACGGCGTCGGCGGCGCTCTGGCCGACGTGCCGGGGGAGGACGTCTCCAATCCCGGCCACGCCATGGAGTTCGTCGGCTTCGGGCTTGAATGGCTGGAGGGCCGGGACGACCCCGCGACCGTCGCGGCGCTGCGCGACGTGCTGCTGGCCTCGGCGCGGATCGGGTTCCACGGGCCGGGTATCAGCGCGAAGGTCGTGCTGTCGACCGGCAAGCCGCTGTCGCCGTACTGTCCCTGGTGGTCGCTGCCCGAAACCGTACGGGCGGCGGCGCTGCTGTACCGCCGGACGCACGATCCCGCCGCCCTCGCGATCTGGCGGCGCGCGCACGGGCTTTTCTTCGCGCATTACTGGCGGGGCGAACCGCCGCTGGCCTTCCAGACACTGACCACGGAGGGCCCGGCGGACTTCGTCCCCGCCACGCCCGATCTCGACCCCGGCTATCACACGGGACTGAGCCTGCTGGCGTCCGTCCGGGCGATGGACCGGCCCGCCTGACGCGGGAGCCTGCCGGCGCGGAACACTGCCGCATTCGGTCGTGACGACTGAATAATTCTCATCAAAGCTCGAAAAGAAACCAGTTGCTTCACCAACGCCGTTTCCCGCATCTGGGCGACGCGGCGACAGGCGGGATCGAGCGGTTGCAGATCATCTTTCTTCCGGGCCTTCTGTGCGACGGCAGCGTCTGGGCGGCGCAGGTCGAGGCGTTGCGCACGGTCGCGGACGTGGCCTTGGCGGATTTTTCAACCCAGAATTCGATCACGGCGATGGCCGAGACGGCCCTTGCGCTGCGCGAGGGACCGCTCGTCGTCGTCGGGCACTCGATGGGCGCGCGCGTCGCGCTTGAGATGGTGCGTCTGGCGCCCGGGCGCGTCGAACGGCTCGCCCTGCTCGACACCGGCGCGCATCCCCGCCGCGAGGGCGAGGAGGCCTCCCGCCAGGTCATGCTCGATCTCGCCGACACCCAGGGCATGGCGGCGCTGGCCGACCGGTGGCTTCCGCCCATGGTGCACGAGGCGCGCGTCGGCGACGCCGCGCTGATGGAACCTCTGCGCGCGATGGTGCTGCGCTCGACGCCGGAGCAGCATCGCCGGCAGATCAGGGCCCTGCTCGACAGGCCGGATGCACGCCCGCTGCTGCCGACGATCACATGTCCCACATTGGTTATGGTGGGCCGGCAGGACCGCTGGAGCCCACTGGCGCAGCACGAGGAGATCGCCGCCGCGATCCCCGGAGCGAAGCTCGTCGTCATCGAGGACAGCGGCCACATGAGCCCGGTGGAGCAGCCGGGCGCGGTGACGGACGCACTGGTCGAATGGCTCGGGCTCGCGCCCGCTCTGCGGGCTGCGGCGCACGGGAGGAGGACAGCGATGGACACCGACGGCCAGGACGACGGGATCCCCGACCGCATTCCCGACATCCCGCTCTTCGACCGCAAGCGGTCGCTGCGCGGCTACCGCCTCAACAAGATGGCGATGGGGCTGGCGAAGCCGGAGAACCGGGACGCCTTTCGCGCCGACGAGGGCGCCTATCTCGACCGCTTCGGCCTGTCGCCGGAGGAGAAGAGCGCCGTCATGTCCCGCGATTGGCGGGAGATGGTGCGGCTGGGCGGGAACCTGTTCTTCATCCTCAAGATCTCGGCCGTCGATCCCGTCCGGATCACCGAGATCGGGGCGCACCAGGCCGGCATGGACCACGACGCCTTCCTGCGCGAGCGACTGGGAAAGAAATAACATGGCCAAGCTGATCGGAGGACTGGGAACCTCGCACGTGCCCTCGATCGCCGCCGCGATCGACAAGGGCCTGCGCGACACGCCCGACTGGAAGCCCTTCTTCGACGGGTACGTGCCCGGGCAGGAGTGGGTGCGCGAGCACAAGCCGGACGTCGCGGTGGTCATCTTCAACGATCACGGCAACTCCTTCTTCCTCGACAAGGTGCCGACCTTCGCCGTCGGCTGCGCCGAGGAGTACAAGCCCGTCGACGAGGGCTGGGGACCGCGGGCGATCCCGCCGTTCCGCGGCGCTGTGGATTTCTCGTGGCATCTCGTCGACACCATGGTGGAGAGCCGCTTCGACCCGATGATCTGCCAGGAGATCGAGGTCGACCACGGCATCCAGGTGCCGATGGAACTGTTCTGGGGTCGGCCGGCGGCGTGGCCGGTGAAGGTCGTGCCGATCTTCGTCAACGTGATCCAGTACCCGATCCCGCTGCCCAGCCGCTGCTACGAGCTGGGGCGGGTGCTGCGCAAGGCCATCGAGAGCTACGACAGCGACGAGCGCTTCGTCGTGCTCGGCACGGGTGGCCTGTCGCACCAGCTGCAGGGCGCGCGCGCGGGCTTCGTCAATCCGACGGCCGACCGCGCGTTCCTGCGCGACATCGCGACCGATCCGGACACGCTCGCGGCGATGTCGCGTGAGAAGTACGTCGAGCTCTTCGGCAGCGAGGGGGCCGAGCTGATGATGTGGCTGGTGATGCGCGGCGCGATGGATCGTGACGTCGAGGTCAGGCACACGCACTACTTCGTGCCGGCGTCGATGACCGGCGCGGGCATGATCGTCCTGGAGAACAAGGCGGCCGGCGACGGCCGGCAGGCGGCCTGACATGGCGTACTGGCTCATGCTCTGCCGGCACCGGAACGACGCCGCGGCGCTGCGCGACCGGCACCGCGAGGCCCACCGCGCCCATGTCGCCTCCGGGGGCGGAGGGGTCGCGAAGGTGCTGACCGGCAGCGCCCTCACGCTCGACGACGCGGAGACGGCGATCGGGAACTTCGGTGTGCTGGAGGCGCCGACGCGCGAGGCGGCGATGGCGTTCGCGCAGGCCGATCCCTATGCCCTCGCCGGGATCGTCGAGAGCATCGAGATCGTGGCCCTCGCATCCCGGTTCCAGGCGCAGCGGATCGAGCCATTGACGAAGATCTGAATACAGTCGTGAGCCCGAATGGCTCTCGAATTCCCTCGAAGGCCGAAAAAATCGGGTTCAACCTTGCCGTCCATCTTCCTCTGTATACATATTGTCGCCAAAGGGAGGACGTCATGAGCCAGAGGAAGCCGTTTCCGCTGAACGCGTGGTATGCGGCCGCGTGGTGCCATGAGATCCGCCACGAGCTCGCGGCGCGCACGGTCTGCGACAGGGATGTGGTGCTGTACCGCAAGTCCACGGGTGAGGTCGCCGCGCTCGAGGACGCATGCTGGCACCGCTTGCTGCCGCTGTCGCTCGGCCGGCTCGAGGGCGACCAGGTGGTCTGCGGCTATCACGGCCTCATATTCAACGCCGAGGGCCGCTGCACCTACATGCCCGCGCAGAAGACCATCAACCCTTCCGCCTGCGTGCGGTCCTACCCGGTCGTCGAGAAGCACCGGCTCGTCTGGCTCTGGCCCGGCGATCCCGCGCTCGCGGATCCGGCGACGATCCCCGACTTCCACTGGAACGACGGCACGGACTGGGTGGGCGAGGGCGGCACGTTCTACGACCTCCAGTGCGATTACCGCCTCGTCATCGACAACCTGATGGACCTCACCCACGAGACCTATGTCCACGCCGGCAGCATCGGCGACGAGGCCATCACCAGCGCGCCCTTCGAGGTCACGCACACGGACCGCACGGCGACGGTGACACGCTGGATGATCGACATCGATCCGCCGCCCTTCTGGAAAAAGCAGCTCGACCGGCCGGGCGCGCATGCGGATCGCTGGCAGATCATCTGGTTCCAGGCGCCGTCCGTGGTGGTGGGCGACGTCGGAGTGGCGGTCACCGGCACGGGCGCGCCGCAGGGCGACCGC
>JAIYAB010000386.1 GCA_027489275.1 Hyphomicrobiales bacterium | reverse complement strand
GGAGTGCTGGTGCGACGGCATGGAGGTGAGCCAGTTCACCTATTTCCAGCAGGTGGCGGGCTTTGAATGCGCGCCGGTGGCGGGAGAACTCACCTATGGGCTCGAGCGACTCGCCATGTATGTGCAGGGCGTCGAGAACGTCTATGACCTGAATTTCAACGGCGGCGAGGGCGAAACCCGCGTCTCTTATGGCGATGTGTTCCTGCAGGCCGAGGAAGAGTATTCGCGCCATAATTTCGAGGCGGCCAACACCGAGATGCTGTTCCGGCATTTCCGCGACGCGGAGGCCGAGTGCAAGGCTTTGCTCGAGAAGGGCGATGCCGGCGAGGGCCAGCGCCACGCCATGGCGCTGCCGGCCTATGACCAGTGCATCAAGGCCAGCCACGCCTTCAACCTGCTGGACGCGCGCGGCGTGATCTCGGTGACCGAGCGCCAGAGCTACATCCTGCGCGTGCGCGAACTCGCCAAGGCCTGCGGCGCCGCCTGGCTGCGCACCGAGGGCGGCGGCGCCTGAAGACCGCCGCTTGCGACGGCGCAGCCGCGCGCTTGCGCCCATCGCTCTGGTCGCGCGTGCGCTGCCGCTCTAGCTTCTGCTTCGAGGCATCTTGGCCCTGGCAGGAGAATCGGCATGACGAAACCCGCAATCGGCGGTACCGCCCCCATCCCCGTCGATGTGAAGGCGGGGCAGACCTACTGGTGGTGTTCCTGCGGCCAGTCGAAGAACCAGCCCTTCTGCGACGGTTCCCACCAGGGCTCGGCGTTCCTGCCGATGGAATGGACGGCCGACGCCGACAGGAAGGCCTTCTTCTGCACCTGCAAGCAGACGGCGAAGTCGCCGCTCTGCGACGGTAGCCACAAGGCCGTCTGAAGCCGGCGAATTCTCGCGGCCATCCTGCCGGCCGGCGGCGCGGTTCAGCGCAGCACGGTCGGGGCGATCCACCAGCCGGGCTGCGCGGCGCGAAGGGCGCGCGCGGCCCGCGCCGCCGCGTGACAGTCCCCAAACAGTCCGAAGCACGTCGCGCCGGAGCCGGACATGCGCGCCAGCGTGCATCCCGGCTGTCGGCGCAGGGCGTCGAGGACGTCACCGATGATCGGCGCGGCCCGCATCGCGGGCGCTTCGAGATCGTTGCGCCCGTCCTCGATCCAGCGCGCGGTATCGGCCGGGACTGGCCATCCCGCCGAAGGGCCGGCGTCGCCCGACGCCAGTCCGAGGCCCTTGAACACCGCCGGCGTCGGGACGGCGACGCGCGGGTTCGCCAGCACGGCGAAGAGGGGGCGCAGCCCGAGCGGCGGGCCGATGCGATCCCCGGTGCCTTCCATCACCCGCGCCCGCGGGTCGAGGCAGACGGCCACGTCCGATCCCGTCGCGCGCGCCGCATCCAGCAGCCGCGGGTCGGCGGGCGGCAGACCGTGCGCCAGCGCGACAAGACGCAGCGCGGCCGCGGCGTCGGACGATCCGCCGCCGAGCCCCGCCGCGACGGGCAACCGCTTCACCAGATGAAACGCGCCGGCCGCGAGGCCGGGCATGCGCTCGCCGAGCGCCCGAACGGCCCTGAGCACGAGGTTGTCCTCGTCGGGGCCGGCCGAGCCGGCGGTCGGGCCGGTGAGCGAGAACGACAGTGGCAGGCCGGGACGCAGCGTAAGCGTGTCGCCGACCCCGGCGAAAGCCACGAGGCTCACGAGGTCATGGTAGCCGTCGGCGCGGCGGCCGAGAACGTGCAGGGTAAGGTTGACCTTGGCCGGCGCGCGGCTGCGGAGCAGTCCGTCGGCGCCCGGCCGAAGCCGGGGGCCGTCGTTCAACCGCCGTTCGCCTTCTTCTCGATTTCGGCTGCCGCGGGCTTGGGCTCGTCCTCGAGCCCGACCTCGATCTTGCGCAGGATCTTCGGCAGTTCTTCCGGCTCGGGCTTGAGGTCGCGGGCGTGGTTCCACTGGAATGTCGCCTCGAGCTTTCGCCCGACGCGCCAGTAGGCGTCGCCGAGGTGGTCGTTGATCACGGGGTCGGCCGGCTTCAGCTCGACCGCCTTCTCCAGCAGCCGCACCGCCTCGTCGTAGCGGCCGAGCCGGTAATAGGCCCAGCCCAGGCTGTCGACGATGTAGCCGTCCGTCGGCCGCTGCTCGACCGCGCGCTTCAGCATCTTGAAGGCCTCGTCGAGGTTCATGTGCTGGTCGACCCAGGAGTAACCCAGGTAGTTCAGCACGAGCGGCTGGTCGGGGAACAGTTCCAGCGCCTTGCGGAAATCAGCCTCGGCCTTGGGCCACTGCTTGTTGCGCTCATGCGCGATGCCGCGGAAATAGAAGAGGCTCCAGTGGCTGTTGTCGATCTTCCCGATCGAGTCGAGAGCCTTGGTGTAGATTTCCTCGGCGCGCACGAAGTCCTTGCGCGAGCGGTAGATGTTGCCGAGCGCGCTCAACGCCTCCGTATCCATGGGGGCGACGGCCAGCACCTTCTGCAACTGCTCCACCGCCTCCGGGCGGCGTTCGAGCTGCTCGAGATTGAGCGCGATCTGGATGTCGGCGCTGCGCCGCAGGGGCGAGGCCGCCGGCAGCAGGTCGTAGGTGTCGTTGGCGCGCTCCATCTGCTTCAGCCGGTCGTAGATGTCGGCGAGCGTGATGGTCGTGAGCGGGTTCCCGTCGTCGAGCCACAGAGCGAGGCGCAGGTAGAGCATCGCGGCGATCTCGTCGCCCTGCCGGTTGCCCGCCGCGCCGAGGCCGTACAGCACCTCGGCCGCGCCGGCCGCCACCGTCGGAACGGCGCTCTCGAGCGGCTTGCCCGCGTCCAGCTTCGCCAGCGCGTCGACGATCAGCGGATGGCGGGGCAGCAGCTTGTCGAACTCGCGGTAGACGGTCTTGGCTTCCTCCGTCCGCCCGCGGCGGGCGAGGAACCGGCCGTACACGTCGACCATGCGCAGCGTCTTGCTCTCGGCCTGGTAGGCCGCCTTCAGGCGCTTCTCGGCCTCGGCATTGTTGCCGGCGACGTCGGCGATGAGTCCGGCGTGATAGTCGCGGAAGACGGCGATGGCCTCGGCGCCCTTCATCCCGTCGATGATCTCGAGCGCGCGCTTGGAGTTGCCGGAGCCCACATAGGACCAGGCGGTGAGGAGCGTCGCCGTGATGTCGTCGGAGCGGTTCTTGCCGCCCTTTGCGAGCCGCCCGCGGGCCTTGGCGTACTGCTTGTTGCGCAGGTCGCGCACGGCGAGAGCCAGCTGCGCGACGCCATTGGTGGGATCGCGGGCGAGCACGCGCTCGCCGAGCTTCGCCGCCTCGGCGTAGGAGCCCTCGACGGTCAGCGCGATGAAGGCGCGCTCGGTGAGTTCGGGGCTGCGCGGATCGTCGCGCAGGGCCTCGCGGTAGAAGAAGGCCGCGGCGCTGGTATCGCGCGCGACGCCGGCGACCCACGCGGAGAGGTAGTTCCCGGCGAGCGTCGAGCCCGCGTCGATCGTGTCCGTGTAGGCCGGGGACGGCGGCTGGTTGGCCAGCACGGGCTGCGCGAAAGCAGCCATCGCGACGATGGCGACGGCGAGGCCCGACCTGCGCCTGGCGGTGAGAGAGGTGGACGTCACGGTGTTCCGCTTTCCCTTCGGCTCTTCCATGACCGTCTTTCGACCGACGGCAGGGCCATCCTGAATCGCCCCGCCAACATGGCGTTTTTGCGGTGGTGCAGCAAGACGCCGGCCGCGCGCAGGGTGCTTTCGCCGGTCACGATTACAGGAAGATGCCGCCCAACTCACGCCTTTCCTGCAGCGTGGGCGTCCCGGGCATCGCCCCGGCAGGTCCACAAATCTTGCGTCGCCGCATCACAACTTTTGCGCGTTATTTACCTATAGGGCGCAATCTGGTCGCGCATCACTGCCGAGCCTAGGAGGGCCGCCATGACCAAGACCGTTGCCAAAGCCGTCGCCGTCGTCCTGATGATGAGCTTCGTCGCCGCCTGCGCCACCAAGCCTGCCCCGTCGCCGGCCCCGGTTGTCCGCAAGGGCTGACCCCGACCGAATTCGCAAAAAGCCCGGCTCACGCCGGGCTTTTTTCGTTTCGGGCGGCCTCGGCGGCGCGAGGCTACATGTTCGGGTAGTTCGGCCCGCCGCTGCCCTCGGGCGTCACCCAGGTGATGTTCTGGGCCGGATCCTTGATGTCGCAGGTCTTGCAGTGCACGCAGTTCTGCGCGTTGATGACGAAGCGCGGATCGGCCTTCGTCGCGGCGTCAGCATAGACCACCTCGTACACGCCGGCCGGGCAGTAGAGACGGGCCGGCTCGCCGTAGAGCGGCAGGTTGCTGGCGACCGGAATCGAGGGATCGGTCAGCTTGAGGTGGGCCGGCTGGTCCTCCTCGTGGTTCGTCGCGGAGATGAACACCGAGGACAGCTTGTCGAACGACACCTCGCCGTCGGGCTTCGGGTAGACGATCGGCTTCACTTCGTCGATCCGCTTCAGCGTCGCGTGGTCGGGCTTGCCGTGCTTCATCGTGCCGAAGAACGAGAAGCCGAACAGCTCGTTGGTCCACATGTCGAGCCCGCCCAGCGCGACGCCGAGCGCGGTGCCGAAGCGCGACCACAGGGGCTTGGCGTTGCGGACCCGGTAGAGGTCCTTGCCGATGTCGCCGTCCCGCCAGGCCTGCTCGTAGCCGACGATCTCGTCATTCGCGCGGCCCTCGGCCAGCGCGGCGGCGACATGCTCGGCCGCCAGCATGCCGGAGAGCACCGCATTGTGGCTGCCCTTGATGCGCGGCACGTTGACGAAGCCGGCCGAGCAGCCGATCAGCGCGCCGCCCGGGAAAGTCAGCTTCGGCACGGACTGCCAGCCGCCCTCGGTGATGGCGCGCGCGCCGTAGCTGATGCGCTTGCCGCCGACAAAGGTATCGCGCACCAGCGGGTGCGTCTTGAAGCGCTGGAACTCGTCGAAGGGCGACAGCGTCGGGTTCGAGTAGTTGAGATGGACCACGAAGCCCACGGCGACGAGGTTGTCCTCGAGGTGGTAGAGGAACGATCCGCCGCCGGTCGTGTTGCCGAGCGGCCAGCCGAAGCTGTGCTGCACGAGGCCGGCCTGGTGCTTCTCCGGCGCCACCTGCCAGAGCTCCTTGAGGCCGATGCCGAACTTCTGCGGCTCGCGGCCCTCCGCGAGGCCGAATTTCGCGATGAGCTGCTTCGAAAGCGAGCCGCGCGCACCTTCGCCGAACAGGACGTATTTGCCGCGCAACTCCATGCCGCGGGCGAAGCCGTCCTTCACCTCGCCCGTCTTCGATATGCCCATGTCGCCGGTCGCGACGCCCACCACCGCGCCGTCGTCGCCGAACCGCACCTCGGCCGCCGCGAAACCCGGGTAGATCTCGACGCCGAGCGCCTCGGCGCGCTGCGCCAACCAGCGCGCGACGTTGCCGAGCGAAACGATGTAGTTGCCGTGGTTGTTCATCAGCCGCGGCATCAGCGCGTTGGGCAGGCGGATCGAGCCGGCCGGGCCGAGCACGTAGAAGCGGTCGTCCGTCACGGGCGTGCGCAGCGGCGCGTCGGGGTCCTCGCGCCAGTCCGGCAGCAGGCGGTCGAGGCCGATCGGATCGACCACCGCGCCTGACAGAATGTGCGCGCCGACCTCCGAGCCCTTCTCCACCACGACGACCGAGAGGTCGGGCGAGAGCTGCTTCAGCCGGATCGCCGCGGCGAGGCCGGCCGGCCCGGCGCCGACGATCACGACGTCGAAATCCATGCCCTCGCGCGGCATGGTCTGCGCCTCGGCCAAGTTCATCGTCTGCACGCTCCCGCCTGAGGGGTCCCGCCGCGTCGCCGGCCCCGTCGCCCTCCTATGGACGAGCCAAATGCCCCCCGCAAGGGCGGAAATGCCTCTGCCGGGCCGCGCTTTCGGCCGATGGGACGCCATGCCGCTGCAAAGCTGTGGCCGCGGTTTCGCGAACGTCGCATGCGGGGTTACCGCCCGGACGCGGCTTGCCCTAGAGTGGAACGATGACCGGGACGGATCTTCACAGCGCGGCGGCGCAGCTCCTGCGCTGGTACGCGGACATGGGCGTCGACGTCGCGCTCGACGACGAGCCGCACGATCGGCTCGCCGAAACAGCGACGATCGCGGCGGCGCCCGTGCGGGCCGCGCCCGGCGGCGTTGCGCCGCGCGCGGCGTTGCCCGCCGTCGCCACGCCGACGGCCGCGCCCTCCGACGCCGCGCAGGCCGCCCGGTCGCTGGCCCGCTCCGCCGCGAGCCTCGACGAGCTGCGCGAGCTGCTGGGGCGGTTCGACGGCTGCGCTTTGAAGACGACGGCGAAGTCGCTTGTGTTCGCCGACGGCAACCCGCAGGGGCGGGTGATGTTCGTGGGCGAGGCTCCCGGCGCGGACGAGGACCGCAGCGGCGTGCCCTTCGTCGGCCGCTCGGGACAATTGCTCGACCGGATGCTCGCCGCCATCGGGCTGGATCGCACCAAGGTCTACATCGCCAACGTCATCCCCTGGCGGCCGCCCGGCAATCGCACGCCCACGCCGCAGGAGGCGGCGGTGTGCCAGCCCTTCATCGAGCGGCAGGTCGAGCTTGCCGATCCCGACATCCTCGTCTGCCTCGGCGGTCCGGCCGCCCAGTCGCTGCTCGGCATCACGGAGGGGATCCTGAAGTCGCGCGGCCGCTGGTCGAGCTACGACACCGGCACCCGCACGATCCGCGCCATCGCGACGCTGCACCCGGCCTACCTGCTCCGCCAGCCCCTGCAAAAGCGCCTCGCCTGGCGCGACTTCAAGGCCATCCGCGCCGCGCTCGCGGAGACGGCGGCGAAGGACTGAGGGCGCAGTCGACATGCGCAGGGCAGGGGGCCGGGCGTCCCGCCCTCTGCACGCGCATCGCACGCCCGGGCCACCCTCCACGCCCCTCATCCTGAGGAGCGGGCGCAGCCCGCGTCTCGAAGGACGCATTATGGGGATGCAGCGGGTTGCGCCGGATCATCCTGCGTGGTTCGAGACGGCCGCCGCTGCGGCCTCCTCACCATGAGGGACATGGTGGCGGTCGCGCGTGCCGTCGTCACGGTGGGATGATCCACGCCCTTCGTTGCGAGCCCTCCCTGCCACGCTTCTTCCTGGCGGCGCGAGCCGTCCTCCAGGGGGAAGTGCAGGACGCCGGTCGCGCCGCCAAAAGGAAAACCCGCCCGTGATGCGCTCACGGACGGGTTTTGGTTGGTTCGAGGCGGAGCCGACGGCCCGTCTGTCAGTTCATCCGGGCGCGGACGTCGGCGAGGCCCTGCGTCAGCAGCGCGTCGCCGCCGCCGCTCTTCACCGTGTTGCGCAGGATCGTCTCGGAGGCGGACACGGCGGCGTCGGCGGCCGCGGCGCGGACGTCGGCGGTGGCCTGGGCCTCGGCCTGGGCGATCTTCTGCTCAGCCATCTTCGTGCGGCGGACGACGAAGTCAGCCAGCTTGGCCTGCGTGTCCTGGGCGAGGCGCTCCGCCTCGGCGCGGGCGGCGCGGACAATCTCCTCGGCCTCGGCCTCGGCCTGCTGACGCTTCTTCTGGTAGTCGGCGAGCACGCGCTGGGCCTCGAGGCGAAGCTGCTTGGCGTCCTCGAGTTCCGCGCGGATCTTCTCGCCGCGGTTGTCGAGGCCCGCGAGGGCGGCCTTCCAGCCACCCATTTTCACGACAATGCCGACGAAAATGAAGAAGGCGACGCCGACCCAGAATTCTGCTGCGAAAAGCATGGTCGACCTCAGCGTGCGAGGGTGGAAGTCACGGCGGCCTCGACCTCGTCGCGCGACGGAGCCTTGCCGGCAAGCCGCTGGACGATGGCCTCGGCCGCGTCCACGGCAATGCCGCGAACGTTCAGCATGGCCTTGGCCTTGCCGTCGACGATCTGCTGCTCGGCGGCGGCGAGCTTGGTGTTGAGGTCCGCCTCCAGCGCCTTGCGGCGGGTGTCCGTCTCGGCCGCGAGCTTGTCGCGCGTCTCGGCGGCGATCGCCTGGGCGCGGGACTTGGCGTCGGCCAGGGCTTTCTCGTAGGCCGCGATGGCGGCGTCCGTCTGGCCCTTCAGCTTGGCGGCCTGGTCGAGGTCCTCGGAGACGCGGCGGCCGCGCTCCTCGAGGATTGCCGCGACGCGCGGCAGCGCCACCTTCGCCATCAGCACGTAGAGCGCGCCGAAGGCGATCGCCAGCCACACGAGCTGCGATGCATAGGTGTGGCTGTCGAACGGCGGGAAGCCGCCCCCGTGCCCGCCGGAAGCCGGCACCTGCGTGGTTGCGTTCGTCGTCTGCGCCATGACCCTACCTCAATGCATTGAACGGTCCGATGCGGGCAAGGGGACGGCCGATCGCCATCCCCGCCCGCGCCCGGACGTCCGACCTCCTGCCGATCAGACGGCGAAGAGGAGCAGCAGCGCGATCAGCAGCGAGAAGATGCCGAGCGCTTCCGTCAGCGCGAAGCCGAGGAGCAGCGTGCCGCGCTGGCCGTCGGCGGCCGACGGGTTGCGCAGGGCGCCAGAGAGGAACTGGCCGAACAGGTTGCCGAGGCCGATGCCGGCGCCCGCCATGCCGAGGCAGGCCAGACCAGCGCCGATGTACTTCGCAGCAACGGGATCCATGGAACTCTCCTTGAGGTCGGATCGTGGGGAAGAGGCCGGCCGATGAGGGATCAGTGACCGGGATGAAGGGCGTCGTGCAGGTAGATCGAAGTCAACGTGGCGAAGACGTAAGCCTGCAGCACGGCGACCAGGACCTCGAGCGCGGTGAGCGCGACGGTGAGGGCGAGCGGCAGCGGGGAGAGAAGCCCCCACGCGCCGGCCGCCAGGAGCGAACCGATGAAGCCCGCGAAGATCTTCAGCGCGATGTGGCCCGCCAGCATATTGGCGAACAGGCGGACGCTGAGGCTGATCGGGCGGGAAATGAACGAGATCACCTCGATCGGGACGAGGATGATGAGCATCAGCGGGTGGACGCCCGACGGCACGAACAGGCCGAAGAAGTGCGTCCCGTGCGCCATGATCCCGTAGATGATCACGGTCAGGATCACCACCGCCGCGAGCGCCGCCGTGATGATGATGTGGCTCGTCACGGTGAAGCCGCCCGGGATCATGCCGGCGAGGTTCAGGACGAGGATGAAGATGAACAGCGAAAAGACGAGCGGGAAGAACTTCATGCCGTCGTGGCCGGCGGAGCTTCGCACCGTGTCGGCGACGAACTCGTAGAGCATCTCCACGACCGACTGGATCCGCGAGGGCACCATCGAGCGGGCCGACGTGCCCATCAGCATCAGGGCGACGATGAAGGCCACGGCCCCGAACATGAACAGGGCCGAGTTGGTGAGAACGATGTCGCTCCCCCCGATCTTGAACAGAGGGGCCCCAATGGTCTTCAGCTCGAACTGATGAATCGGATCGGCCATGGCCGGTCGGGCTCTCTCTTCTAAGCACGCGGGCCCGGCGGGCCGGTCCCGGTGTCATCGCCGCCGGAGCGGCACCAGTGCGGTCGGGTTCAGTCCGGGCGATCCGGAGGCGGCGCGGGCGGCCGGGTGAACCCCGAGGCCCTCATCACGTTCCAGATGCCGGCGCCGAAGCCCAGCATCAGGAGGATGATCATGCCCCAGGGCCGCGTTCCCGCGAACGTGTCGAGCGCATACCCCAAACCGGCGCCCGCGAGGATCCCGGCCATGAACTCCGTCGAGAGACGGAAGGCCTTGCCCATCGCGGAGGGCGCTGTGCTGGAGGTCTGGTCTGCTGCCGACCGCTTCGTTTCGGCGGACTGCGCTTGCGCGAGCCGCTGTTCGAGGCGCTGAAGCCTACCGGAGAGCTCGACATCCCTGGGAGATCCGGATGAAGCCCCGTGCTCGTCCTGCCTGTCGTCTGCCGCCATGGCGATAGCCGCACTGCATGAGCCCGGGGCGTCGTCCCTGACACCCCCTGAAAGTCGGGCGCACCATAGTTTCCGGTAGGACGGGTGTCAAGGACGGGCGGGGGAAGCTTATCCCGTTGATTTAACGGGAAATTTCGGTCCTTCGACCAATGGACGGCGGGCGATTTCCGCGCCGCTGCCGCGGCCTCCCGCCGGTCCGCCTCGGCCGGCCGCCGTCCGGGCGCCGCGCGCGGGGCGCAGGCGGGACGGTGCGCGCGGGAATAAGCCGAGGCTTTGCAAGGGCCTCTGCGTCGGGAGCCTAGGACGCCTCGAGAAAACGCTCGGCCGAATCCAGGTCCACCGACACGAGCTGGCTGACGCCGCGCTCGGCCATCGTCACGCCGAACAGGCGGTCCATGCGGGCCATGGTGATCGGGTTGTGGGTGATGACGATGAATCGCGTCTGGGTCGAGCGGGCCATGTCGTTGAGCAGGTCGCAGTAGCGCTCGACATTCGCGTCGTCGAGCGGTGCGTCGACCTCGTCGAGCACGCAGATCGGCGAGGGATTCGTCAGGAACACCGCGAAAATCAGGGCGATCGCCGTCAGCGCCTGTTCGCCGCCCGACAGCAGCGTCATCACTTGCGGCTTCTTGCCCGGGGGGCGGGCGACGATCTCGAGCCCGGCTTCCAGCGGGTCATCCGATTCGATCAGCTCGAGCTGCGCCGTGCCGCCGCCGAACAGGCTGGTGAACAGGCGCTCGAAGTGCCCCTGCACGACGGTGAAGGCGGCCAGGAGGCGCTCGCGGCCCTCCCGGTTCAGGTTGCCGATGGCGGTGCGCAGCCGCTTGATCGCCTCGGTCAGGTCGTCGCGCTCGGCAACGAGGCCGTCGCGCTGCTCCTCGACGGCGGCCAGTTCCTCATCGGCACGCAGGTTGACGGCGCCGAGCCGCTCGCGGTCCTGCCGCAGCCCTTCGAGGCGCCGGTCGATCTCGGCGGCGTCGGGGAGCGGGGCCTGCGGATCGAGGCCGGCGATCTGCGGCAGCGCCTCCGGGCCGACCTCCAGACGCTCGCGGATGCCGCGCACCGTCTCGGCGAAGCGGTTGCGCGCCGCCTCCAGCCGCGCCTCCGAGCCCGCCCGCTCCTCGCGGGCGGCCGACAGCGCCGTCAGCGCCTCGCGGGCTGCCTTGTCGGCCTCCGCCAGCGCTCCCTCGGCCTCGGTGAGGCGGTCGGCGGCGTCGCGCCGGGCCGTCTCGGAGGCGGCGATCTGCGTCAGGATGGCGCGGCGGCGCTCGCCGAAGGTCTCGGGCGCCTCGCGGAGCGCCTCGCGCTCCTCCTCGACATCGTCGCGGCGACGCTCGATCTCCGCGATCTGGCCGTGCGAGCGGTTGCGGCGCTCGTCCCAGGCGGCGCGGTCTGCGGCGATGGCGCCGAGGCGGCGGCTTCGCATCTCGGCCTCGCGCTGCAGGCTCTGCACGAGCACGCGCGCCTCGTTGGCGGCCTGCCGGTCGGCCGCGGCCTTCTGCCGCGCGCGCTCCAGCGCTGCTTCCAGCGCGGCGGCGTCGGCCATGGCGGCGACCTGCTCGGCGAGCGCGTCGCGCCGCGCGGCGACGTCCTGCCGCTCGCCGGCGAGCCGCGTCTGCGCTTCCACCAGCGCCGAGCGCTTCGCCGCGACCTCGCCCTGCCGCCGCTCCGCCTCGGCGAGGCGCTGGCGGGTGGCGTCGAGGCTGCGGCGCATCATCTGCGCCGTCTCGTAGTCCTGCACCTCGTCCTGCGCGGCCTGCCGCACGGCGGCCTGGGCGGCGTCCGCCTCCGCGCGCAGGCGCTCCGCCGCCGCGCGGGCCTCGGCCGCTTCGCGCTTCAGGTCGCCCAGCCGGTTGCGCTCGGCCAGCCGCCGCGCCGCCGCGCTCGGCGCGTCCGCGGCCGCGGTGAAGCCGTCCCAGCGCCACACGTCGCCCTCGGCCGACACGAGCCGCTGGCCCGGGCGAAGGCCGGCGCGCAGCCTGTCGCCGTCGCCTCGGGCGACGATGCCGACCTGCCGCAGGCTGCGGCGCAGGGCGGGGGGACCGTCGACCTTGTCGAGCAGCGAGGCGACGCCGGCGGGCAGCGGCGGATCGGCTTCGCCGGCCCCGGTATCGCTCCAGTGCGCGGGGGCGGCGGTGTCGGCGGATGCATCGAGATCCTCGCCCAGCGCGGCGCCGAGCGCGATCTCGTACCCCTTGGCGACGGTGAGCGATTCCAGCACCGGCGGGTAGCGACGGTCGGCCCCCGAGGCGAGGAGCTTGGCCAGCGTGCCGGCTTCCGTCTCGAGCCGCTGGGCCTTGCGGTCCGCCTCCTGCGCCGGCTGGCGAAGCGCGAGTTCGCGCTCGCGCGCTTCGGCATGGGCCTCGCGCGCCGCGGCGGCCTTGTCCTCGGCCTCGGCAGCGCCTTCGGCGACCTCGTCCATCTCGGCCCGCAGCTCGGCCAGCCTGCCGGCGCCGCCCTCGGAGCCGTCGAGCGCGGCGAGGTCCGTCGCCACGCGCGCTATCTCGCGGTCGAGCCGCGCGATCCGCTCCTCCGACTCGCGGATCGTCCGCTCGGCGGCGGCGCGGCGGGCGTTGCGGTCGGACAGGGCGGATTGCGCCGCCGCCAGCGCGGCTTCCGAATCGAACAGCACGTCCTCCAGCCCGGCGAGACGCTCGCGGGCCTCGGCGGCGGCCTCCTCGGCGCCCTCGGCATCGAGGGCGAGGCCCTCGGCCTCCGCTTCGAGACGCTGCAGCGCGCCCGCCGCATCCTCGATCAGCGCCTTCTCGCGGGCGAGATCGCGCACCAGCTCCTCGGCGCGGCGCTCCAGTTCCACCGCGCGTTCGCCGGCCCGGCGCTCCTCGGCGTCGAGGCTCTCGCGGGCCAGCACGAGGCGCTGCAGCCCGGCGGCGGCGGCGGCCTCGGCGTCGCGCAGGGCGGGGAGGGCGTGGGCGGCGAGCGCCTGCTTCGTCGCCGCTTCGGCCTGGTGGCGGGTGCGCTCGGCCACGACCCGCAGGTCGGCCTCGGCCTTGCGCTCGCCGGCCAGCACGGCGTCGCGCGCCTCGCACCAGGCGATGAACAGGATCAGCGCGTCGGCCTTGCGGATCTCGGCGGCCAGCGACTTGTAGCGCGCCGCCTGACGGGCCTGGCGCTTCAGGCTGTCGACCTGCGCCTCGATCTGCTGCAGCACGTCCTCCAGGCGGGTGAGGTTGTCCTCGGCCGCCTGCAGCCGAAGCTCGGCCTCGTGCCGTCGGGAGTGCAACCCGGCGATGCCGGCCGCGTCCTCGAGGATGCGCCGGCGGGCCTGCGGCTTTGCCGCGATGATCTCGCCGATCTGGCCCTGCCGCACCATGGCGGGCGATCGCGCGCCGGTGGCGGCGTCGGCGAAGAGGAGCTGCACGTCCTTGGCGCGCACCTCCTTGCCGTTGATCCGGTAGGTCGAGCCCTCGTCACGCTCGATGCGGCGGGTGATGTCGAGCTGGTCGGTGTCGTTGAAGGCCGCCGGCGCGGTGCGCTCGCGGTTGTCGATGACGAGGCCGACCTCGGCCATGTTGCGGGCCGGGCGGTGGCCGGAGCCAGCGAAGATCACATCCTCCATGCCGGAGGCGCGCAGGCTCTTGTACGAGCTCTCGCCCATCACCCAGCGCAGCGCCTCGACAAGGTTCGACTTGCCGCAGCCGTTCGGGCCCACGACGCCCGTCAGGCCGGGCTCGATCAGGAATTCGGCGGGCTCGACGAAGGACTTGAAGCCGGCGATGCGAAGGCGGGTGAGGATCATGGGGCGCGCGTCTCCGCGCCCCGCGCGTCACCAGGTGACCGGGATCCGACCGTCCGCCGTTCAGCTCCCGACCAGCGGGCCGAGGATCTTGTCGAATTCCTCAATCGTGAGCGCCCCGCGGTGGATTTGCCCGTTGATGAAGAAAGTGGGGGTCGAGTTCACGCCGAGCTTCGCGCCACGGTCGCGGACCGCGTTCACGGCGTCATAGATCTGCTGGTTTTTCAAGCAGGTCTCGAAGGATTCCTGTGTGAAACCCGCCTGTTTCACGAGGCCGAGCAGGGCGTCGACCGGCTTGTCGCTGAACGCCCACGTCCGCTGCTGGGCGAACAGGAGGTCGGAGATCGGGTAGTAGCGCTCGTTGCCCGCACACCGCGCCAGCATGAATCCGGCCGTCGCGAGCGGGTCCAGCGGGAACTCGC
>JAIYAB010000273.1 GCA_027489275.1 Hyphomicrobiales bacterium | reverse complement strand
GGCAGCCGATGCGCCGGTTGCGGAGGTTCCGCTGATCGAGGTCTGGCGCCAGCACCGCCACCAGGGCGGGCGGCCGCAGCGCGACCGCAGGCCCCAGCAACACCAGCAGCGACCGGGCGGCGGCGGACGCGACCAGCAGCGCGACAGGCGGCCGCCGCGCGGCGACGCCGTTCCCGCTGTGGCCGCCGATGGCGCGCCCGCGCCGGCGGCTGCCCCGCAGGCCGAGAGGCCGCCGCGCCGCGACGACCGCCCGCGCGGCCCCCGTCCCGAGGGCGGGCAGGATCGCCGCGGCGAGGGCCGCGGCCCCCGTCCGGAGGGCCAGCAGCGCCGCGGAGACCGTCCGCAGCACGGCAAGGACCGGCCGGGCAAGGACCATCGCCACGACATGCCGGGCGATCGCCCCGGCAAGGACCGCCAGCCGGATCGGACCTGGAGCAGCGAGCGACCGACGCGGGACAAGGCGCCGGATCCCAACTCGCCCTTCGCGAAGCTTCTCGCGCTCAAGGCCGAGCTCGAGGCGAAGGGCAAGGGCTGAGGCACGGTGCCGCGTCGCCGCGATCCCGCGGAGAGCGAGGCCGGAGGCGATGCGCCGCAGCGCCTGGACAAGTGGCTGGTCTATGCCCGCTTCGCGCGCACCCGGACCGCAGCGACCGAACTCGTGGAGCGCGGCCGCGTTCGCCTGAACGGCGCGCGAATGACCAATCCGGCGCGTCCCGTGGGGCCTGGCGACGTTCTGACGCTGGCCCTGCCGCATGCGACGCGGGTGGTGCGGGTGCTGGGTGCGGCGGAGCGGCGCGGCTCGTTCACCGACGCGCAGGCGCTGTATGACGACGTTGATCCCGGCTGAACCGGGTCGAAAGCGCCCGGGAACGCCCTCGTCTTGCGCGGCGCTGTCAAGTCCGCTAGGCAAACGGGTGTAAACGAGACCCTGACCTCGGCCGGCCTTGAACCGGCCCGGAGCCTGCCATGACGTACGTCGTCGTCGAGAACTGCATCAAGTGCAAGTACATGGACTGCGTGGAAGTGTGTCCGGTGGACTGCTTCTACGAGGGCGACAACATGCTCGTCATCCATCCTGACGAGTGCATCGACTGCGGCGTCTGCGAGCCGGAATGCCCCGCCGAGGCGATCAAGCCGGACACGGAGCCGGGCCTCGACAAGTGGCTCAAGCTCAACGCCGAATATGCCAAGACCTGGCCCAACATCACCGTGAAGCGCGACTCGCCCGGCGACGCGAAGGAGCATGACGGCGAGGCGGGCAAGTTCGAGAAGTATTTCTCGCCCGAGCCCGGCGAGGGCGACTGAGCGTCCGCGCGCCGGCGAAATCGCGGGATGAGAGCACCGGTCGGCCATCGCACGCGATGAGCCTTCGGGCAAAAGCTTTTGATTCGGCGCAAAAATTGTGCTAGGTTATTGATGTGGTCGATGAAATCCGGCCCGCCCGCACCCGGTCCTTCCATTCCCTGTCCGTGACGAACGATTGAAGCGTCGCATGGGTTTGCGACAGGGCGGATGCTTTGCCCTCCGAAGAGGGCGGAACAGGCGGCCCCGGTCATCGGCCTGAACTGCGGGCGGCATGGGCGCGAGCCTGCTCCGGCTGTCCGCTGTTGCGTCGGTTTTTCGCCGGCGTCGCCCATAACAGTGCCGACCGGGTGTCGGCCGTGGAGAAGACCTGGACATGACGAACGCCAAGAAGAACTCTCACCGTCAGGGCTACCGGACGGGCGAGTTTGTGGTCTATCCGGCGCACGGGGTCGGACAGATCGTTGCCATCGAGGAGCAGGAGGTCGCCGGCTTCAAGCTCGAGCTGTTCGTCATTTCCTTCGAGAAAGACAAGATGACCCTGCGCGTCCCGACCGCCAAGGCGGCGACCGTGGGCATGCGCAAGCTGGCTGAGAACGCTCTCGTCACCAAGGCTCTCGAGACGATCACGGGCCGCGCCCGGGTGAAGCGCACCATGTGGTCGCGCCGCGCGCAGGAATACGAGGCGAAGATCAATTCCGGCGACCTGATCGCCATCGCCGAGGTCGTGCGCGATCTGCACCGCTCCGACGCGCAGCCCGAGCAGTCCTACTCCGAGCGGCAGCTCTACGAGGCGGCGCTCGACCGCATGGCCCGCGAGGTCGCGGCCGTGAACCGTCTGCACGAGGGCGAGGCGCTCAAGCTCATCGAGGCGCAGCTCGCCAAGTCGCCCAAGCGGACCAAGGCCGCCGAGGCCGAGGCGGAGGTTGCCGCCGACAACGAGGACGTCGAGGAAGAGGCGGCCTGAGGCCTCTTCGCAACGCCCGACCCGTCTTTCCCGTCGCGAAGGCCCGGCACGTCCGGGCCTTTTCTCGTCTGTACGCGCCCGCCCATGCGTTGACCTGCGGTGCGCTGTCGCTATGATCCCGCCCGCTGCCCGAAGGGGCATGCCCCTGTGGCGGAACTGGTAGACGCGACCGACTCAAAATCGGTTTCCGCAAGGAGTGCTGGTTCGATTCCGGCCAGGGGCACCAAATCACACGACTGTCATTTCTCCCCGCCGGGCTGCGACGCGATGGCGGGGCTCAGTCGATCACCTGGTCGGCGCCCGCGAGCACGGACGACGGGATTTCGACGCCGAGAGCGCGTGCGGCGCGCATGTCGATGACGAGTTCGAACCGCGTCGGATTCTCGACCGGCAACGCGCTGACCGGTGTGCCGCTTGCGGCGCGCACGAGCTGGCGCGCGGCGCGGCGGAAGCCCTCGCTGATGTCGGGTCCGTAGCTCATCAGCCCGCCGCCCGTGAGATAGCGCTTGTTGGACATCATCATCGGCATGCCGTGCTTCAGCGCGGCCTCGCCGAGCTTGACGCGGTTGGTGATCGTCGAGACGTCCGACACGACGAAGATTGCGGCCACCCCCTCGCGCCTGAGTTCGGCGAAGGCCTGATCGAGCCCCTCGGGTACCGCGATGCCCTTGAAGACGAGTTCGATCCCGAGCGCCTTCTGGGCGCGGGCCGCCTCGTCGATCTGGATCTGCGAGGGGTAGTAGGTGTTGAACACCACGCCGAACCGGTTCGCCTTCGGGAACGTCTCGCGCATGAGCTGGACGCGCTTGGCGGAGAGTTCGCCTGCATGGAAGGACTGTCCGGTGACATTGGCCTCCGGCTTTGCCAGGCTTTCCACCAGACCGTCCTGGATAGCGTCGCGCGTCGCGCCGAAGATGATCGGGATGGTCGTGGTCGCGGCCTTGGCGGCCAGCGCGCCGCCGCGCGTCGAGACAAGGATGGCGTCGACCTTTCCGTCCACGAACGACTTCATCACCTCGCGCAGATCGTGATCGGGACGAAGCTGGTGGTAGTAGAGGACCTGGAGATTGACGCCGGGGACGTAGCCCTGCTCCTTCATGCCGAGTTCGAACTGCTCCTCGAAGACGGTCTTCTCCGGGCCGTTGACGATGTAGCCGACCCGCAGGAGCTTCGGCGCCTCGGCGCGCGCGGGGGCCGGCAGCAGCGACAGGATCACGAGAAGGGCGGCGGCCAGGAGCTGGATCATCACTTCACCTCACGTCGGGCGGCGTGAACTGCGCCCGGCTTCGAAGCGCACCGGGCCATGAGCGAATCCTGCACGGTCGTGCAGTCGAGCGTGTGCGAAATGTTACACGTCATGGTGGTGATGCAACCGGGTGCCCGATCAAGACCCCGTGCGCCGCGTCGAGCGCCGTCAGGCCGTGTCGGCCGCCCGCCCGCCCGGGGATGTGCCGGGCTGCACCTCGAAGACGAGGGTGCATCGCAGCCCGTCGGGGGCAAAGTCGAGTTCGGCACGCCGGGTGTCCGAGTTGAAGCCCCGCATCAGGATCCGCGAGCCGAACCCCTTTCGCGTGGGCGGCGAGACGGGTGGCCCGCCGTACTCCCGCCAGACCAGGGACGCCGCCCCTGTCGCCGTGAGCTCCCAGCGGATCTCGACATGCCCCTCCTGGTCGGACAAGGCCCCGTACTTCGCCGCGTTGGTGGCGAGTTCGTGGAGCACCATGTTGATGTTGAGCGCGAGGTCTGCCGTCACCGCGACGGCGGGGCCGCGCGCGAAGATGCGATCGTAGGGCGCGAGCGTCTGCGCCACGATGTCGGCGAGGCGGGCGGACTCCCAGGACTCGGTCATCAGCAGGTCGTGCGCCCGCGCCATGGCCGAGATTCGGGCCGTCAGCGCTTCCCGGTAGCCGGCGATGCCCTGGTCCGTTGCCGTCTGCCGTGCGAGGGAGAGGACTGACGTCAGCACGTTCTTCACGCGATGGTTCAGCTCCCTCATCAGGAACTTCTGCTGAGTGATGGTCTCGCGCAGGGTGGTGATGTCGCGGAACGTGATGGCGAGGCGATCGTCGTCGATCCGCGCCGCGACGTTGTAGATCCAGCGGTTTCCACTCTCGAACCGGAACTCGTCCTCGGCCGGGATGCCGGTCTCCATCACGGCGAGATAGCGGCGGAACAGCCGGTCCCTCTGGGACGTCGGAGACGTGTCAAGGTAGCGGCGACCGATCAGAAGCTCGGCGGACCCCAGCACGCGCTCGGCGGCCGTGTTCATGTAGATCCGCTCGAAGTCGACGAGCGCGCCCGCGCCGTCCCTGACCGCGCGGAAGATGACGACTCCGTCGAGAGCCAGTTCCTGCACGGCGGAGAACACCTTGGCCATCTCCACCCGCGCCGCATGCGCGGATCGCAACGCCGAGCCGACGGCGACGAGCAAGGCGGCCGACACGGCAAAGAGCAGCAGGTTCGCTTGCGCGACGTGCGTGTCGATGGCGGGAAAGCCCGTATCGCCGCCCATGAAAAGCCATGAGGCCAGCGTTGCCGAAAGGATCGTCGCCAGGAGCCCCGGGCCTGCACCTCCCGCAAGGGCCGCCAGCAGTACTGCGGGATAAAAGACGGCGAAGGGCACAATGAATGTTTCGAGGAAACCCAGCGCCAAGCGGAGCAGGGCCGCGCTGATCACGACGGCGACCGCGAAGGCATAGCCGACGGCGGTCGGCCGCGGGGCGAGCACGGTTGTCACGAGCGAAGACGGTTGACCGGCGCCCCAGGAGGCACCTTTCGACGCTAGCACCGACCGTGTCCCCTACTGCCGCGGCAGCCATCGGCGCGCGCCCGCTCACGGGGCGGCAATCTGGAACGTCGCCACGGGGGGAAAGGTTCCGTTCCCGCCAGAACTCTTCGCCAGCCGTTAACGCCGCTGGGCTAGCATCTGACGCATGGACAGGACTTCCGCCTCGACCCTGCGAATGCGCGTCGTCCTCGGGCTTGCGCTCGCATGCAGCGCCGTGAGCGGCGCGCACGCGGCCGGCCTTCCGACCCCCGTTCCGCAGGCGGAGGCGAACCACCTGCTCGTGCCGGCACAGGACGTACGGATCACCGGGCGGCCGGTGCAGCGCCAGGCGATGCCGCCCGACCCGTACGGTCAGCCGGGATATCCGCCGCCATACGGCTACCCGCCCCAACCCTACGGCCCGTGGGGCCAGCCGCCCCGGCAGCAGGCGGCGTCCCCGCCGTGTCCGGACATCGGCTCGACCGCCGTCGTTGAGCGCGCGCGTCCGCAAGGCGCCCCCCGCGGACCGCTGGTGGCGATGCCGACGAACGATTGCGCCGACGTTCCCGGCAACAACGCCGTCCAGCCCTTCATCGGGGTCGACGTGCAGATCACGCCGCCGGGATTCGAGCAGCAGCCGCCAGTACGCCCGACGCCGCGCCGGCCCGGGGGCTGATCCCGAACGGCTTCGCCGGCGGGTCAGAAGTAGGGGCGGAACGTCTTCACGACGCGCTCGTAGACCGGACGCTTGAACGGGATGATCAGGTCCGGCAGCCGTTCCGGCCGCTCCCAGCGCCACTCCGCGAACTCGGGCTTGTGGCCCCCGGACGGCGCATGGATGTCGATCTCGCTCTCCGGGCCCTCGAAGCGCAGGGCGAACCATTTCTGGGTCTGGCCGCGGTAGCGGCCCTTCCAGGCCTGCCGCGCCACGTCGGCAGGAAGGTCGTAGGCGAACCACTCCGGCGCCTCTGCCACCAGCGACACGGAAGTGACGTTGGTCTCCTCGGCCAGTTCCCGCAACGCCGCCCTGTAGGGATCCTCGCCCTCGTCGATGCCGCCCTGCGGCATCTGCCAGGCATGCGCCCCGTCGACGTGCTCGGGGCCGGCCTCCTTCAGGCGGCGGCCGACGAAGACGAATCCCCGCGGGTCGAGCAGCATGATCCCGACGCAGGGGCGATAGGGCAGTTCCTTCACGGCAGGCTCCTCATGCCGGCCGTCAGACGCGGCCGGGCTTCGTCATCAGCGCGGACAGAGGCACGAGCTGAACGCCGCGCCCCTCCAGCGTCTTCGCCCACTGGGCGATCCGCTCGATGCTCAAGGGCAGGGCGCTGGCGACCCCGATCGCGCTGCCCTTCTCCCGGGCGATCGCCTCCAGCCGGGCGAGCTGGTCGTCGATGGCGGCTGCGCGCGGGCGGCCGTCGAGCACGACGTCGGCGCGTGACGCCGGCAGGCGCGCCGCGCCCGCGAGCGTCGGCGCGAGGCTGCGGGCGCTGCTCCCGTCGTCGAGGTAGACGAGGCCGCGGCCGCCGAGATCCCGCAAGACGGGCAGCAGCGCCTGCTCGCTGGACGTGAACTTTCCGCCCATGTGGTTCATCACGCCGATGTAGCCTGGAAACCGGCTCATCACCCAGTAGAGCCGGTCCATCGTCTCGTTGGGCGGCGCGGAAGTGGTCAGGGTGTGCGGCCCGGGGTCGTTGTCCGGGTAGTCGAACGGCTCCATCGGAACCTGCAGCAGCACCTCGTGGCCGCCGTCCCGGGCGCGGGTGACCTGCCGCTCGATGTCGGAACCATAGGGTGCGAAGGCGAGCGTGACCTGATCCGGCAGCTTGAGAACGGCGTCGCTCGTCGTCGCCTGGCTCAGACCCATGCCGCCGACGACGATCGCGATGCGCGGCATCGGCTTGGCGGGCGGCGGCGGGGCGGGGCGGGCGTAGACGTCGGCGGGGCGGGCGCCGTCGCTGCCGATCTTCGGCAGGACGCCGTGGCGGGCCCGCTCGATGAGCCGCTTGTCGGGGGCTGGAGCCAGGCGGTCGACGGGCTGGGGCACGCGGATGATGACGGACTCGGGAGCATCGCCGCCGCCGCGGATCACCTTCACGCCGCTGGCGTCCTCGAGTTCGCTGGCCGTCGAGCGATCCTTTTCGGCGTCCGTTCCCGTCACGGTCCGCACCGCCGGTCCGACGGGCTGCGCCGGGGCTTGCTCGGCGGCGGGGGCGGGAGCGCTCTTCTGGATCGAGGCGATGGCATGGGGCTCGCCGCCGTAGGGATCCCTCGCGACGGCGAGCCAGACCGCGAGCGCAAGGAACAGCAGGGCGAACCCGCCGACGACGACCTTGCCCCACGGGAGCCGCAGCGCGCGGCCACGGGGCCGAGCAGGCTCCAGCCCGAGGGGTCGGGTCAGTTCGTCATGGCCGATCGTCAACCGCTGGCCTCTCGAAGGCTGGATCGTCCCGCTGCCGGAGCCGGCCGGAGGAAGCGGCCGGACACGGCGGAATCACGCGAATCATAGCGGAAAACCAAGCCATCGTCGCGCGTCCCCGGCAAGGGGCGATGCCGGTGGTTGCCGTGCCGGAACGAAAAACGCGGCGGGAGGGCCCGCCGCGCGTTTCTTTCCGGGCCGTGCCGGCTCAGTTCGGCTTGGCGGCGTCCGGCTTGCGCTGGGTGCTGGCGTCGTTGACCTTCACGCCGCGCAGGATGTCGTAGGCGTAGTTGAGCTGCTTGTCGTTCTTGGGATCCGGCGGGACATAGGCGGAGGACCCGCCCTTCTCCTCCTCGCCGTTCTTCAGGTGGCCGCGCAGGGCAGCCTCGCCCTTGGTCTCGTCCTTGCCCTTCAGCTCGTCAGGAACCTCGTTGAGGACCTGGACGTCGGGATCGATGCCCTTGGCCTGGATCGAGCGGCCGGACGGGGTGTAGTAGCGCGCCGTCGTCAGCCGCACGGCGCCGTTGGAGCCGAGCGGGATGATCGTCTGCACCGAGCCCTTGCCGAAGGACCGCGAGCCGATGATGGTCGCTCGCTTGTGGTCCTGCAGAGCGCCGGCAACGATCTCGGACGCGGAAGCCGAACCGCCGTTGACGAGGATGACGACGGGCTTGCCCTTCGTCAGGTCGCCGGCGCGGGCGTTGTAGCGCTGCGTCTCGTCGGCGTTGCGGCCGCGCGTGGAAACGATCTCGCCGCGCTCGAGGAAGGCATCCGACACGGCGATGGCCTGGTCGAGCAGGCCGCCCGGGTTGTTGCGAAGGTCGAGGACGAAGCCCTTGACCTTGTCCGACCCGATTTCCTGCGTGAGCGTGTCGATCGAGCGCTTGAGGCCCTCGAAGGTCTGCTCGTTGAACTGGGTGATGCGGACGTAGCCGACGTCGCCCTCGTTGCGCGAGCGCACCGAGCGGATGCGGATCACGTCGCGAGTCAGCTTGAGCTCGAGATTGTCGCTCGCGCCCTTGCGGCTGATCTTGAGGCGGACGGTCGAGTTGACCGCGCCGCGCATCTTCTCGACCGCCTGGTTCAGGGTGAGGCCCTGTACCTGCTCGTCGTCGATGTGGGTGATGATGTCGCCCGCCATGACGCCGGCCCGCGAGGCGGGCGTGTCGTCGATCGGGGCGACGACCTTGATCATCCCCTCTTCCATCGTGACCTCGATGCCGAGGCCGCCGAACTCGCCGCGGGTCTGCACCTGCATGTCGCGGAAGTTCTTGGCGTCAAGGAAGCTCGAGTGCGGGTCGAGGCCCGACAGCATGCCGTTGATCGCCGATTCGATCAGCTTCGCCTCATCGGGCTTCTCGACGTAGTCCGACCTGATCTTCTCGAACACGTCGCCGAACAGGTTAAGCTGGCGATACGTGTCGGACGCAGCCGCCACCGCGCTCGTCGTCGAGAGCAGCCGACCCTGCGTCGCGAGGGTTGAGATGCCGGCCCCAAGGACCGCACCGAACATGAGCAACGTGATCTTGCGCATCATCCGCGAACTTTCTCGTTCGTCGAGGCGGCCCACCACGGGGACGGATCGATCGATACACCGTCTTTCTTGAACTCAACATAGAGCACGGGCTGGTTCGTGTCGCTACCCACTGACGCCGCGGTCGCCTGCGACGCCTCGCCCATCACCGCCACCGGCTCGCCGGCCAGGACGAACTGGCCGTTACTCACGTTGATCCGGTCCATCCCGGCAAGGAGCACATAGTACCCGCCACCGGCGTTGATGATCAAGAGTTGCCCGTAGGTCCGGAAGGGACCCGCGAATGCCACCCAGCCGTCGCACGGGGCCGAAACGACCGTCCCCTGGCGGGTCGCGTAGGCAGCCCCCTTGAGGGTGCCCCCGACTGCGTCCGGGGCATTGAAACCCTTGATGAGAGAGCCGCTTACGGGCAGAGGGAGAAGCCCCTTCGTCTCCGCGAAGCCGACCTTGGGCGCCAGCCTCGCCGGATCGCGGAAGGCCAGCGCGGCGATCCGGTCGCGCGTCTCGCGCGCCTCCGCCGTGCCGGCCTTGCGCAGGTCCTCGTCGAGCTTTTCCGCGGCCCTGCGGGCCTGTTCGGCGGCGCGGGACGCGCCTTCGATCTCGGCTTCCAGGCGGCCGATCAAATCCTTGAGAGTGTCGGCCGTCCGCGCGATTCCGGCGACCTTCTCGGCCTCCTCGCGGGCCCGTTTCTCCGCGCCGGCGAGATCCTGCTGGCGCGCCTCCACCAGCGCGGCGACGCGCTGGCGGTCCTCGACCAGCGATACGATGTCCTTCGCGAGCGCCTCGCGCTCGGCAGCGGCGGCCGCGCGCAGCCGGACCATCTCGGACAGATCGGAGGCGAGCGCCTCGGTTTCCTGGCGCAGCTCGGGCAGGACGGCGCCCAGCAGCATGGAGGTGCGCACGGCCTCCAGCATGTCCTCGGGACGCACCAGCACCGCAGGCGGCGGACTGCGTCCGATCCGCTGCAACGCGGCCAGCACCTCGACGATGACGGAGCGGCGGGCGCCGAGCGACCGGCGGATCGCGTCCTCCGTCTGGGAGAGCGTCGTGATGCGCTGCTCGATCCCGGCGATGCGGCCCTCCGTGGCGCGCAGCCTTGCATTCGTGTCGAGCAGGGAGGTGTTGAGCCTGGCCCGGTCGGCCCGCAGCGCCGCCACCTCGGCGTCGAGCTTTGCCTTCAGCTCGCCGGTGGACTGCAGCAGCCGGCGCGTCGTCTCGAGCTCCAGCTGGCGCGTCGCCTTCTCCGCTGCGCGCGCCGCGACGTCGGGCGCGGCGGGCTGCGCCGGGGCGGCCTGCTGCACGGGGGCCGGCTGCGCCTGCGCAACGCCGGTCGACCCCAGCGTCAATCCCGCAAGGAGGCCGGCGAAGAGCGGGGCAATGCGTCGGCGCATGAGGGATCCGAAGCGTCCGTGAAGCGTGGTCAGGCCCGATGATAGGGGTGGCCGGACAGGATTGTCATGGCGCGATAGAGCTGTTCGGCAACGAGGACCCGCACGAGCTGGTGCGGCAGGGTCATCCGGCCGAAGCCGATCCGCTCCTCGGCGGCGGCGACGAGGGCCGGGTCCAGCCCGTCCGCCCCGCCGATCAGCAGGCAGAGCGCCCGGTGGCCGGCGTCTCGCCGGCGGGCTAGCCCTTCCGCGAAGCCCTCGCTGGTCGGATACGGACCGCGCTCGTCGAGGACGATCAGTGCCGATTCGCCGGCCCTGGCCCTGAGCTGGACGGCTTCCTCGGCCTTACGGTCGGGCGCGCGGGCGGCGCGGCTTTCGGCCAGTTCGACCGCGTCGAAGCCTGCGAAGCCGAGCTGCCGGCCGGAGGCTTTCGCCCTGTCCAGATAACGGCCCACGAGATCCCGCTCGGCCGCGTCCTTGAGGCGGCCGACGGCCAGGATGGAAACGCGCACGCCGTCCCGTCGCCGTCAGGAGACGGCGCGCTCGGCCGGACGATCGCCACCCCACATCTTCTCGAGATTGTAGAAGTGGCGGACCTCGGGTCGGAAGACGTGCACGATGACGTCGCCGGCATCGATCAGCACCCAGTCGCAGTGGGGCATGCCCTCCACGCGGAGGTCCTTGCGTCCCTGCTCCTTGAGCGCCTCGATGACGTGATCGGCGATCGCTCCAACATGCCTGTTGGAGCGGCCCGACGTCACGATCATGGCGTCCGCAAGCGAGGTCTTGCCCGCCAGGTCGATGGTGACCGTGTCCTCGGCCTTCGAATCGTCAAGGGTGCCGAGGATGAGGGGCAGCGTGGCGCCGCTGGCCGGCTCGATCGAGCCGGAGGTGGCGATGGGCGAAGCGGTTTGGACGGCTTCGCCGAGACCAGGTCTGGTCAGCTTTCGATCCTCTCGTCTGCGTGCGCATCCGCTGCGCACGATCCTTACTATAGCGATGACGGGTCGAAAGTTCCAGTTCGGCCCGCTCGCCGGCCGTCAGCGCGCCGGCCGCCCCGCCGGCAGGCCGCGCCCCTGCGCCCGCAGCGCCGTCGAGGACAGGGGCGAGCGCGGCCCGTGTATGAACACCCAGGCCGGCAGCGCGCTGCCCGGCAGCAGGTGTGCGTCCTTCTCGTCGAGCCGCCGGCCGGCGAGCCGGACCGCGGTGCGCGAGCGCGTCGCCTTCAGCGTCGTGCCCGGCCTGTCGATGACCGCGATCGGCACGAGGCGGGCGATCCGGTCCCAGCGTTGCCAGCGGTGGAACCCGGCCAGGTTGTCGGCACCCATCAGCCACACGAAACGCACGCCGGGGCAGCGGCCGGTGAGGTAGCGGATCGTATCGTAGGTGTAGCGCGTGCCGATGTCGGCCTCCAGGCCGGTGACGGCGATCCGCGGATCGTGCGCAAGCGCCCTCGCCGCGGCGATGCGGACCGCCAGCGGCGGCAGGCCGGCGTTGTTCTTGAGCGGGTTGCCGGGCGTGACCAGCCACCAGACCGCGTCCAGCCCGATGCGCCGCAGGGCCGTGCGGCTCAGCATCAGGTGGCCGCCGTGCGGCGGGTTGAAGCTGCCGCCGAGAAGGCCGATCCGCATGCCCGGCGCGTTGCGCGGCAGGACGGCCGTGCGCCCCGCGGACCGCCGCTGGACGATGGGTCCTTCGGTGGCTTCGTCCACGGCCCCGCCCTACGGCCGGATCTGGCCGGAGCCGCGGACGCGGTACTTGAACGAGGTCAGCTGCTCGACGCCGACAGGACCGCGCGCGTGCATCCGCCCAGTGGCGATGCCGATCTCGGCCCCGAAGCCGAATTCGCCGCCGTCTGCGAACTGCGTGGAGGCATTGTGCACGACGATCGCCGAATCGACGCGCGCCAGGAACGCCTCGGCCGCGGCGGCATCCTGCGTCACGATGCTGTCGGTGTGATGCGAGCCCCAGGTCTCGATGTGATCGATCGCGGCGTCGAGGCCGTCGACGACGGCGACCGCGATGATCGCGTCCAGGTACTCCGTCCGCCAGTCTTCGGACGTGGCCGGCGTGACGCGCGGATCGACCGCCTGGGTCGCCGCGTCGCCGCGCACCGCGCAGCCGGCGTCGAGCAGCATCGCGACGAGGGGGCGAAGGTGCGTCCCCGCGCAGGCCCGGTCGACGAGCAGCGTCTCGGCGGAGCCGCAGACCCCGGTTCGGCGCAGCTTGGCGTTGCGCACGATGGACAGCGCCATGCCGAGGTCGGCCGCCGCATGGACGTAGACGTGGCAGATGCCCTCCAGATGCGCGAACACCGGCACGCGCGCCTCGTCCTGAACCCGCGCCACCAGGCTTTTGCCGCCGCGCGGAACGATGACGTCGATGGCGCCCTCGAGGCCCTGCAGCATAAGGCCGACGGCGGCGCGGTCCGGCGTCGGCACGAGCTGGATGGCGTCGGCGGGCAGGCCGGCGGAGGCCAGGCCCTCGCGCAGCGCATCGGCGATGGCGCGCGAGGTCGCAAGGCTCTCGGATCCGGCCCGCAGGATCGCGGCGTTCCCCGCCTTCAGGCACAGCGCGCCGGCGTCCGCCGTGACATTGGGGCGGCTCTCGAAGATGACGCCGATGACGCCGAGTGGCGTCGCGACGCGCTCGAA
This sequence comes from Hyphomicrobiales bacterium, assembly GCA_027489275.1. Lineage (GTDB taxonomy): Bacteria > Pseudomonadota > Alphaproteobacteria > Rhizobiales > Beijerinckiaceae > Alsobacter. Next base: position 13 of record JAIYAB010000273.1, on the reverse strand, counting down.
GCCCAGCCCGTTC
>JAIYAB010000364.1 GCA_027489275.1 Hyphomicrobiales bacterium | reverse complement strand
CGGTGCTCCAGCCGGTGTAGCTGTTGGCGCCGTCGGCGTAGGCCGCCTGAAGGAACAGGGCGTCGCCGGCTGCCAGCATCGGCAGGTTGACCTTCACGCCAGCCTGGATGGCATAACCATACTCGGTATCGAGAATGGTGCCGGCCGGAGTGAGGTTCGTGGAGACAGGCGCGGCGACGGTGCCGCCATTGAACGAACCAACCCCCACGCGCGTCTGGTGAACCGCACCAGCGATCATGGCAGCGCCCCAGCTGCCGGTGTAGTCGAGACGGCCGACCACGTCAGGCATGAGCTGGCCGCCGAAGCTGGCCGAGTTGGCATAGAGCAGATTGGCATCGTAACGGATCGGGCCGCCCCCGAAGCCGACGTTGCGGGTATCGCCAGCGCGACCGTCCTCGAGGGCGATCGTGGCCGAGAAGCCGCCGCCGAACGTGGCGGTGTAGGCGAGGACGTTCACGTCGCCTTCGTCCGAACCGCGGCCGTTGGCGCCGCCGCCCAGGTACGACACACCGCCGAAGGGCGCGAAGTCGAAGAACGACACCGCCATCTTGCCAGCCGTGATGCCGGCGAACTGGATGTAGGCATAGTCGAGCGCCGTGGCAGTGGCCGCGCCCGTATCCTTCGTGACGAACACGCGGGCCGTGGCGCGCACCGGACCCCAATCGGTCGCGGTGAAGCTGTCGAGGGCGAGGTAGCCGCGAGCGCGGAACGTCATGGCGTTCGCGGCGCGGGTGAAGGGCTCGGCGTAGATGTAGTCAGCGCGAACGCGGCCCGAAACCCTCATGCAGGTGTCGGAACCGGGGATGTAGAAGAAGCCGGCGCCGAACTGAGGGCACACGCGGACGTATTCGACGGGGGCCGCCTTCTTCGACGGCAGGTCGGCCGCGAAGCCGACGGTCCCGGAGGCGACCAGGGCCGCCGAGGACAGAAGGAGGGTGCTGAGACGCATTGAAATGTGCTCCTGAAAAGAGAAGCCTTCGGAACAATCCGACCGAGGCTGCAGTGACCATGGGCAGTTCATTTCGACGCCGCAACAGGCTAGCGGGCCTCCAATATGAATTGCGGCCCATTCATGATGCATTGTTGCCGAAGAACAACAGGATAATATACTTCAGGTTGCAGCTAGGAGCGCATTACACAACCTACAATATTTGCAGTTGTGTTTTCAGCCGCCGCGGTGGGATGCCGATCCGACTCACGGCCGCTCCGCGTCCTGACCGGACGTGGCCGGCCCGTGCGCCGGATCGAGAGGCTGCCGCCCAGCGCGTCCTGCGAGACGCGGGCTTTGCCCGCTCCTCGGCATGAGGACGAGCGAGGGTGGGGAGGGCGTTGCGGCGCGGCGGGCGGGAGGGCGGGTGCGCAGCGGGCCGTGGCCCACGCCCTTGACGGTACACTTGGCCGCCAGAAAGTCCCTCATGGTGAGGAGGCCGTGGCAGCGGCCGTCTCGAACCACGCAGGATGATCCGGCGCAATGCGGTGGGTCCACATGGTGCGTCCTGCGAGACGCGGGCTGCGCCCGCTCCTCAGGATGAGGGCGATGCTGGGTGGGATGGAGATCAGTGAAGGCGCTGAGCGGGCCGGCTCAGGCGATGTCGTGGACGACGCGGCCTTCGACGATGGTCATATGGACGCGGCCCTGCAGGCGGGCGCCTTCGAGGGGGGTGTTCTTCGATTTGGAGTGGAGGTCGGCGACGTCGAGCACGAAGGGCTCGTCGGGGTCGAGCAGGATCAGGTCGGCGGGGGCGCCGACGGCGAGACGGCCCTGCGGCAGGCCGAGAATGTCGGCGGGGCGCGTGGAGAGCGCGCGCAGCAGGGTCATCAGGCCGATCTCGCCGTTGTGGACGAGGCGCAGGCCGGCGGCGAGCATGGTCTGGAGGCCGATGGCGCCGTCCGCGCACTCGGCGAAGGGGACGCGCTTGGTCTCCACGTCCTGCGGGTTGTGGTCGGAGACCACGACGTCGATGAGCCCCTCGGCCAGCGCCTCGACCATGGCGATGCGGTCGTCCTCGTGGCGCAGCGGCGGGGAGAGCTTCAGGAAGGTGCGGTAGGGGCCGATGTCGTTCTCGTTCAGCGTCAGCGAGTTGATCGACACGCCGCAGGTGACGTCGAGCCCCTCGGACTTGGCGCGCGCGATGACGGCGATGCTGTCGGCGCAGGAGACCATGGCGGCGTGGTATCGGCCGCCCGTCAGGCGCACGAGCCGCAGGTCGCGCTCCAGCATGATCGTCTCGGCCTCGCGCGGGATGCCGTGCAGGCCCAGCCGGCTCGCCAGCTCGCCCTCGTTCATCACGCCGTCGCCGACGAGGTCGGGATCCTCGCAGTGGTGCACGATGAGCGCGCCGACGTCGCGGGCGTAGGTGAAGGCGCGGCGCAGCACCTGCGCGTTGGTGATCGACTTCGCGCCGTCGGTGAAATAGGCGGCGCCGGCCTCCCGCAGCAGGCCGAGCTCGGTCATCTCGCGGCCGGCCAGGCCCTTGGTCAGCGCGGCGGCGGGGATGAGGCGGACGACGGCAGTGTCGCGCGCCCGGCGCACGAGGTAGTCGACCACTGCCGGATCGTCGATCGGCGGATTCGTGTCGGGCATGCATACGACGGTGGTGACGCCGCCCGCCGCTGCCGCGCGGCTGGCGGAGGCCAGCGTCTCGCGGTGCTCGGCCCCCGGCTCCCCCACGAAGGCGCGCATGTCGACGAGGCCTGGCGCCAGCATCCGCCCGCGGGCATCGACGATCCGCGCGCCGGCCGGGCACGCGCCCGACAGCCCGGTCCCGATGGCCGCGATGACGCCGTCGACCGCCAGCAGGTCGCCCATGCGCTCCGTGCCGGTGGCGGGATCGACGAGGCGGGCGTCGAGGACGAGGAGAGGCGGGGCGATGCTCATGCGGATCACCCGTTCGGCAGATGGCTGGCAAGGGCTTCGAGCACGGCCATGCGCAGCGCCACGCCCATCTCCACCTGCTCGCGGATGAGGGACTGCGCGCCGTCTGCGACGTCGGAGGCGATCTCGACGCCGCGGTTCATCGGCCCGGGATGCATGACGAGCGCGCCGGGCATCGCGTAGGCGAGCTTCTCGGCGTCGAGCCCGAAGTAGCGGAAGTACTCCTTCACGGACGGCACGAAGGAGCCGTTCATCCGCTCGCGCTGCAGGCGCAGCATCATGACGATGTCGGCCCCGGTGAGGCCCTTCTTCATGTCGGTGAAGACCTCGACGCCCATGCGCTCGATGCCGGGCGGCAGCAGGGTGGACGGCCCGATCACCCGCACCGCCGCGCCCAGCGCGTTGAGCAGGATGATGTTGGAGCGCGCCACGCGCGAATGCAGGATGTCGCCGCAGATCGCCACGACGAGGCCGTGGATGCGGCCCTTGTTGCGGCGGATGGTCAGTGCGTCGAGCAGCGCCTGGGTGGGATGCTCGTGCGCGCCGTCGCCGGCGTTGATCACCGAGCAGTCGACCTTGCGCGCCAGCAGGTGCACCGCGCCGGCCGCATGATGGCGCACGACGATCAGGTCGGGCCGCATGGCGTTCAGCGTCATCGCCGTGTCGATGAGCGTCTCGCCCTTCTTGATCGACGAGGATGCCACCGACATGTTCATGACGTCGGCGCCCAGCCGCTTGCCGGCGAGTTCGAAGGAGGCCTGCGTGCGCGTGGAGGCCTCGAAGAACAGGTTGATCTGCGTGCGGCCGCGCAGGGTGCTCTTCTTCTTCTCGACCTGCCGCGACACCTCGATGGCGTCCTCCGCCATGTCGAGCAGGATCGTGATGTCGCGGGCCGACAGGCCCTCGATCCCCAGCAGGTGGCGGTGCGGGAACAGCGGGCTCGTGACGGAAGCGGTCATGAGACGGGTGGGATAGGGCAAAAGCCCGTCCGCGGCAATCGCGGCGGGAGGACCCGGAAGGGTTGCACACAGGCCACGCCATGCGCCGCTCGCGATTCCCCCACGCGTCCACCGTTTGACAGCCCGGTCCGCCTGACCCACCTTCGCGCGTGAAGAGGGGCCTTCCCCCACAGGAACGATCAAGCGGACCCGGCATTGCGCCCGGGGCCGCGAAAGGGCGTGCATGAAAGTCGTCGTCGTCGAGTCTCCGGCCAAGGCCAAGACGATCAACAAATACCTGGGGCCCGACTACGAGGTCATCGCCTCGTTCGGCCACATCCGCGACCTTCCCGCCAAGGACGGCTCGGTGGAGCCGGACCAGGACTTCGCGATGATCTGGGAGGTCGATCCCAAGGCGTCCAAGCGCGTGTCCGAGATCGCGGCCGCCGTGAAGGGCGCCGACAGGCTGATCCTCGCTACCGACCCCGACCGCGAGGGCGAGGCCATCTCCTGGCACATCCTGGAGGCGCTCAAGGCGCGCCGCGTGCTGAAGGACGTGCCCGTCGAGCGCGTCACCTTCAACGCCATCACCAGGGACGCGATCCGGGAGGCGATGGCCGCGCCGCGCGAGATCGACCAGGCGCTGGTCGACGCCTATCTCGCCCGCCGCGCGCTGGATTACCTCGTCGGCTTCCGCCTGTCGCCGGTGCTGTGGCGCAAGCTGCCGGGCGCCCGCTCGGCTGGTCGTGTGCAGTCGGTCGCGCTGCGGCTGGTCTGCGACCGCGAGCGCGAAATCGAAAGTTTCGTGGCGCGCGAGTACTGGTCGGTCGTCGCGCACCTCGCCACCCCCGCCGACGCTCCCTTCGAGGCCCGCCTCGTCGGCGCCGACGGGAAGAAGATCACCCGCCTCGACATCGGCAAGGGCGAGGAGGCCGAGCGCTTCAAGCGCGACCTCGAGACCGCGCGCTTCACCGTGACGAGCGTGGAGTCGAAGCCGGCCAAGCGGCACCCGTGGCCGCCCTTCACCACATCCACGCTGCAGCAGGAGGCCAGCCGCAAGCTCGGCATGGCGCCGGCCCGCACGATGCAGGTGGCGCAGCGGCTCTACGAGGGCATCGATGTCGGCGAGGGCACCGTCGGCCTCATCACCTACATGCGGACGGATGGCGTCGACCTCGCGCCGGAAGCCGTCGGCGCGATCCGCCGCACCATCGGCAAGGAGTTCGGCGACGCCTACGTCCCGACCGTACCGCGCAAATACACCTCCAAGCAGAAGAACGCCCAGGAGGCGCACGAGGCCATCCGCCCGACGGACATGGGCCGCCATCCCCGGCAGGTCGCGCGGTTCCTCGAGCCCGAGCAGGCCCGGCTCTACGAACTGATCTGGATCCGCACGCTGGCGAGCCAGATGGAATCGGCGGAGCTGGAGCGCACCACCGTCGACATCGCCGCCCTCGTCGGCCTCGCGACAGACAAGCCGCGCCACCTCGACCTGCGCGCCACGGGGCAGGTCGTGAAGTTCGACGGCTTCCTGCGCCTCTACCAGGAGGGCAAGGACGACGACGGCGAGGACGAGGAGAGCCGGCGGCTGCCGGCCATGAACGCCGGCGACCCGCTGAAAAAGCGCCGGATCGAGGCGACGCAGCACTTCACCGAGCCGCCGCCGCGCTACTCGGAGGCCTCGCTCGTCAAGCGGATGGAAGAGCTCGGCATTGGCCGGCCGTCCACCTACGCCTCGACGCTCGCGGTGCTCAAGGACCGCGAATACGTCCGCGTCGACAAGAAGCGCCTCTACGCGGAGGACAAGGGGCTCCTCGTCACCGCGTTCCTGGAGAGCTTCTTCCGCCGCTACGTGGAGTACGATTTCACGGCCGCGCTGGAGGAGGACCTCGACCGCATCTCCAACCATGAGGTCGACTGGAAGGAGATCCTGCGCCGCTTCTGGCTGGAGTTCTCGGGCTCGCTCGAGGGCACCAAGGAACTGCGCATGGGCCAGGTGCTGGAGGCCCTCAACGAGATCATGGGCCCGCACATCTTCCCGCAGAAGGGGGACGGCAGCGACCCGCGCGGCTGCCCGAGCTGCGGCACGGGCCAGCTCTCGCTGAAGCTCGGGCGCTACGGCTCCTTCGTCGGCTGCTCGAACTATCCCGAGTGCAAGTACACCCGCCAGCTCGCGGCCGGCACCGGCGATGCAGAGGCGACGGCGGGCGACGGCGGCGTCGTCGGCGGGCCCCGCACGCTGGGCAAGGACCCGGAGAGCGGCCTCGACGTGACGGTGCGCGACGGGCGCTTCGGCGCCTATGTGCAGCTCGGCGAGGGCGAAAAGCCCAAGCGCCAGTCGCTGCCCAAGGGCATGACCCGCGACGCGGTCGATCTCGACACGGCGCTGGTGCTGCTCTCCCTGCCACGCGAGGTGGCGCGCCACCCCGAGAGCGGCGAGCCGATCCTGGCCGGCATCGGGCGGTTCGGCCCCTACGTCCAGCACGGCAAGACATACGCCAATATCGGCAAGGACGACGACGTGCTCTCGATCGGCGCCAACCGCGCCATCGACCTGATCGTCACCAAGGAGAGCGGCGGCGGCTTCCGCCGCGGCGGCGCCTCGGCCGGCCGGGTGGTCGGCGACCATCCAGACGGCGGCGCGGTGACCGTGCGCGACGGCAAGTACGGCCCCTACGTCAACCACGGCAGCGTGAATGCCAACCTGCCCAAGGGCACCGCCACGGACTCGGTGACGCTGGAGCAGGCGCTCGCCCTCATCAAGGCGCGCATCGAGGCGGGCGGCGGCAAGGGCAAGCCGGCACGCCGGACCGCCACGAAGGCGCCCGGCAAGTCCGCGGCCAAGTCTACAGCCAAGTCTACGGCCAAGGCTCCGGCGAAGGCGGCGGCCAAGTCCAAGGCGACGGCCAAGGCGCCGAGCGCCGCGAAAGCCCCCGCCAAGCGCGCTGCGGGCAAACGCCCGGCCGCCGAGAGCTGAAGGCGGCCGGCCACGGGGCCGGGGCTGACTTGGGTACGGGCGGGACCCATCGCACCGTAGGGGTGGCGCAAGAGCGCGCGTGATCCTATTTGCGCGTGCATTTTTGATCGGCCGCTCGTATGGGCTGAAAACGCTCGCCGACGATTGACGCCGTCACGGGCGCTGTCCCAAGGTCCAACGATCCGGAGCTGCCCGTGCTGACGACCCTCGCTGCCGCCCTGATCCTCGGCTACCTGCTGGGCTCGATCCCCTTCGGCCTGGTCATCACCCGGTTCGCGGGAACGCAGGACATCCGCACCATCGGCTCCGGCAACATAGGCGCGACGAACGTCCTGCGCACCGGGCGCAAGGGGCTGGCCGCCGCGACCCTGCTGGGCGACGCGCTGAAGGGCACCGCCGCCGTGCTGATCGCCGCCCGCTGGGGCGAGCCGGCGGCGCTGGCGGGCGCCATCGGCGCCTTCGCAGGCCACCTGTTCCCCGTCTGGCTCGGCTTCAAGGGCGGCAAGGG
>JAIYAB010000381.1 GCA_027489275.1 Hyphomicrobiales bacterium | reverse complement strand
CCTGGAGCTGGTTGAGTTCGCTGTCGAACGCGGAAACGATGTGTTCGCTCATGGGTGCCTCCTCCGGCCGTCGGGCCGTCAGCCGAAGCGGCCGGTGATGTAGTCCTGCGTGCGCCGGTCCGAGGGCGTCGTGAAGATCCGGCTCGTCTCGCCCACCTCGACGACGTTGCCGAGATGGAAGAAGGCCGTCTGCTGCGAGACGCGCGCGGCCTGCTGCATCGAGTGCGTCACGATGATGATGGTAAAGTTGCGCCGCAACTCGTCGATGAGCTCCTCGATGCGCGCGGTCGCGATCGGGTCGAGCGCGGAGCAGGGCTCGTCCATCAGGATGACGGAGGGGTTCACCGCAATGGCGCGCGCGATGCACAGGCGCTGTTGCTGGCCGCCCGAGAGGCCGGTGCCGGGCGCCGCAAGGCGATCCTTCACCTCTTCCCAAAGGCCGGCCTTGCGCAGGCTGGATTCAACCGCGACGTCGAGGTCGGCCTTGCCGGCGGCAAAGCCATGGATGCGCGGGCCGTATGCGATGTTCTCGTAGATCGACTTGGGGAAGGGGTTGGGCTTCTGGAAGACCATCCCGACGCGAGCCCGCAACTGCACGACGTCGAGGGTCTTGTCGTAGATGTCCTGCCCGTCGATCTCGATGAGGCCGGTGACGCGGCAGATCGGGATCGTGTCGTTCATCCGGTTGATGCAACGCAGGAAGGTCGACTTGCCGCAGCCCGAGGGGCCGATGAAGGCCGTCACGGACTTCTCGGGGATGTCGACGGACACGTCGATCAACGCGTGCTTCGCACCGTAAAAGACGTTCACGTCGCGGGCGACGATCTTCGTCGCGTGGCCGGCCTGGAGGCTGCCCTTGCTCAAGACGGCGGTGTCGATGGCGCTCATGGGTGTGGTCCTGGCGGTGGTCACCACCGACGCTCGAAGCGGCGGCGCAGAACGATCGCGAGACCGTTCATGATGAAGAGGAAGACGAGCAGCACCATGATCGCGGCCGCGGTCTTGGCCTGGAAAGCCTGCTCAGGCAGATCCGACCACAGGTAGATCTGGACCGGCAGCACGGTCGCAGCCTGGGTGAGCCCGGAGGGAATGTCGACGATGAAGGCGACCATGCCGATCATCAGCAGCGGCGCGGTTTCGCCCAGCGCGTGCGCCATGCCGATGATGGTCCCGGTCATGATGCCGGGCATCGCGACCGGCAGCACATGGTGGAACACCGCCTGCTGGTGCGATGCGCCGACGCCCAGCGCGGCCTCCTTGATCGAAGGCGGCACGGCCTTCAGCGCGGCGCGCGATGCGATGATGATCGTCGGCAGGACCAGCAGCGCGAGCACGAGGCCGCCCACGAGAGGCGCCGAGCGTGGCAGGCCGAAGAAGTTGAGGAACATCGCCAGGCCCAGCAGGCCGAAGACGATGGAAGGCACGGCGGCGAGGTTGTTGATGTTCACCTCGACGATCTCCGTGAGCCGGTTCTTCGGGGCGAATTCCTCGAGATAGACGGCGGCAGCCACACCGAGCGGCAGGCACAGAGCCAGCGTGACCAGCAACGTCAGGGCCGAGCCGATGATGGCGCCGCGAATGCCGGCGAGTTCGGGCTCGCGGCTATCGCCGGCGGTGAAGAGCCGCCATGCGAAGTGGCGTTCCACCTGCCCGCTGGTCTTCAGCGCGTCGAGCCATGCGGCCTGCTGGTCGCCGATGCGACGGTTCGCTTCGGGGGTCATGAAGATGACGGTCCGCCAGTCCCCGGCCTTGACGGCGCCGTCGCTCTTCAGCGGCAGGAGCGTCGTTCCGGTCGCGGCGGAGCCGTCGACAGTCGCGAGCTTGACGATCCCGCCATTGACGGCGACCAGAACGCTCGGCTTCGACGAATCCAGAGCGACGGCGCCGGTGGCAGGAAGCCCGGCTGCCGCCAGTGCGGGGGCGAAGGCCGACGCTGCGGCGGCGCTGAGCTTCACCTCGCCCGCCGTGCCGGAAACGGTCAGGGCGGTTGCCCCGGCAATGGTCGACGATTCGGTTTCCTGCCCCTTGAAGTAGAGGTCGCTGTCGTCGGACAGCAGGACCGACATGCGGACCGTCGTGCCGACCAGCCGCGGATCGGCCATCACGCGCTCCCGCAACTCCTCGCCGGCGCCGGTGGAGACGATGCCGGTGAGAAGGCGACGCTGGGCGCGGCTGGTGTTGCCGGGAAACACGGCCGAGAGAGCCTCGCGGATCGGAACTGCGAAATCACCCTCCGTCGCCATCTTCGCGGGGTCGCGGGTTCCGGACGGATCGACGGCCTCGGCCGAGACGGGGATGTCGATCGTGAGCGAGTGCTGCCAGAACGCCGGCAGGCCCTTGCCCACGATATCAACAATGACGACGGCGATGAAAACGGCCGTCAACGCGATCGCCGCGAGCCCGTAGGCCCGGAAACGCCGCTCGGCGGCGTATCGCCTGGCGATGCGCTTCTGGTCGAGTTCGAACGGTGTCGCCTGTCTGGCGGCGGGAGCGAGCGCGGCCTCAGTCATACTGTTCCCGATATTTCTGGACGATCCGCAGGGCGATGACGTTGAGCGTCAGCGTGAAGAAGAAGAGCACGAAGCCGAGCGCGAAGGCGGCGAGCGTCTTTGCGCTGTCGAACTCCTGGTCGCCGACGAGGATGGTCTTGATCTGCACCGTGAAGGTCGTCACCGCCTCGAGCGGGTTGAAGGTGAGGTTGGCGGCGAGGCCGGCGGCCATCACGACGATCATCGTCTCGCCGACGGCGCGCGAGATCGCCAGCATGAACGCCGAGACGATGCCGGGCAGGGCGGCGGGCAGGACGACCTTCTTGATCGTCTCCGACTGTGTGGCGCCGAGCGCGTAGGACCCATCGCGCAGCGACTGCGGCACGGCGTTGATGACGTCGTCGGACAGGGAGGAGACGAAGGGGATGATCATCATCCCCATCACAAGCCCTGCCGCCAGAGCCGACTCCGAGGCTACGGAGAGCCCCAACGATTCACCGAAGCCGCGCAGGAAGGGAGCCACGGTGAGTGCCGCGAAGAAGCCGAGCACGACAGTCGGGATGCCCGCCAGGATCTCCAGGATCGGCTTGGCGAAGGCGCGGAACCGCGGTGTCGCGTACTCGCTCATGTAGATCGCCGCGAAGAGGCCGACGGGACCGGCGACCAGCATGGCGATGGTGGTGATCAGGAGCGTCCCGGCGACGAGGGGCACGATGCCGAAGGCGCCGCCCGTCTGGCCCTGGTCGGCGCGCAGTGCGGTCTGAGGCGACCATTGGGTTCCGAAGAGGAACTCGGAGACGCTCGGCCGGCCCTTGAGCGAGGGATCGAAGAAGAAGCGGTACGTCTCGAAGACGACGGAGAAGACGATGCCGATCGTCGTCAGCACGGCGACGCCCGCGGCGGCCATGAGGATGACCTTGACGAACCGCTCGACGCGGTTGCGAGCCCGATAGTCGCTTGAGACGGTCCGCAGGGACAGGAGAAGGGCCGCCGCGCCGCCGGCAAGGCCGAGGGCGATCATCAGCCAGCCCGTGGCTGACCTTGCGGTCGACAGCGCAGCCGCGGCCGCGCGCAGCTCAGGGCTCGGCTCGCCCCGGAAGCTGCCGTCGGCGAGGCTGGCGGCATCACGCAGCGCGGCTCCGCGGCGCAGGGGGTCGGCCGCCACGCCCGTGTCGAAGGCGGACAGTGTCGCTGCGGTCGTCACCTGTCGCTCGACGGTGACGCCGACGACGAGGACCGCGAGCATGACGACGAATACGGCGATCGAGGCCTGGAAGCCGTGATAGCTGGGCAGGGAATGGAGGCGCGGGCCGCCGGCCGTCATGAGCCCGGCTGCTCGCTTCGATCCCGCGACCATGGCCACCACGACGAGCGCCGCCGTCAGCAGCAGATATCCGGCGACCATGGCTCCCCCGCATTCGATCCGTAGCGGGAGCCCGAACGCAGCTCCCGAAGGCAGAAGAGGGCGAGCCGGACGTCCCGGCCCGCCCTTGTCTTCACCATATCAGATTCAGTTCGTCAGCTGCTCGACCGCAACCGGCTGAAGCTGCAGGGCGGAGGCGCGAACCTTGTCCCCCTCGGCCTTCGGCAGGGCGACGAGGCCCTTCTTCGACAGATAACCGTCCTCGCCCGTGGCCTTGGCGGATACGTACTCGGCGACGAACTTGTCGAGGCCGGGGATGACGCCGACATGCTGCTTCTTCACGTAGACGAACAGCGGACGCGCGCCCTTGTACTTGCCCTCGGCGATGTTCTCGAAGGTCGGCTCGACGCCGTCGAGCGCCACGCCACGCAGCTTGGCCGCGTTTTCCTCGAGGAACGAGTAACCGAAGATTCCGAAGGCGTTCTGGTTGGCCTCGAGCTTCTGGACGATGACGTTGTCGTTCTCGCCGGCCTCGACATAGAAGCCGTCCTCGCGGATCGACTTCCAGGCCTTCTCAAAGGCCTTGGCGTCGGCCTTCTTGAGCGCCTGGAGCGCGGGGAGCTGGTTGGCTCCCGCCTCCATGAACAGCTCGTGCAGCGAGTCGCGCGTACCGGAGGTCGGCGGCGGGCCGAGAACCTCGATCTTGACGTTCGGCAGCGACTTGTCGATGTCCGACCACGTCTTGTACGGGTTCGGGATCATCTTGCCGTCCGGGCCGGGGACTTCCTTGGCGAGGGCAAGGAACAACTGCCCCAGCGTCAGCTTCATCGTCGGGCCGGCCTTGGACTCCGAGAGAGTGAGGCCGTCGAAGCCGACCTTCAGCTCGACGATGTCGGTGACGCCGTTCTTGGCGCACGCCTCGGCCTCATTCTTCTTGAGGCGGCGGGACGCGTTGACCACGTCCGGCTTGTCGACGCCGACGCCGTCGCAGAACAGCTTGATGCCGCCGCCCGTACCGGTCGACTCGACCACGGGGGTCTTGAAGCCGGACGTCTTGCCGAACTGCTCGGCCACGGCGGTGGTGAAGGGATAAACCGTCGAGGAGCCGACGACGCGGATCTGGTCGCGCGCGTTGGCGGTGCCGGCCGCGACCACGCAGCCCAGCACCAGCCCGGCGCTCATCAGGATCGACCTGTTCATGAAAATTCTCCCGCAAGAGGGTGTCGAGGCGGGTCGAGGCCAGCGTCGTGCCGACCCGATCCCCTGTCCTCGGCAGACTCCTAGGGGGTCATCGCAACAGTTTCATGACATTGACGCAGGTCACGCCGCGGGGCCGAAAACACGTCCGAAAATGGTGTCGACATGCTTGAAGTGATAGCCGAGATCGAATAGTTCTTCGAGATCGACCGCGCTAAGCCTTTGAGAAACCTCGGTGTCGGCTTTGAGCAGGCTGAGAAAGTCGCCTTGCCCGCGCCATACCGGCATCGCATTGCGCTGGACGAGGCGGTAGGCGTCCTCGCGGGACACGCCCTTTTGTGTCAGTGCGAGTAATACACGTTGAGAGTGCACCAGCCCGCCCAGGCGGTCGAGGTTCCGCTGCATGTTCTCGGGGTAGACCACGAGCTTGTCGACGACGCCGGTGAGGCGGGCGAGCGCAAAGTCGAGCGTCACCGTCGCGTCCGGGCCGATCATCCTTTCGACCGAGGAATGCGAGATGTCGCGCTCGTGCCACAAGGCGACGTTCTCCATCGCCGGCATGGCAAAGGCGCGCACCATCCTGGCGAGGCCCGTCAGATTTTCGGTGAGAACAGGGTTGCGCTTGTGCGGCATGGCGGACGAGCCCTTCTGGCCCTCCGAGAAGAACTCCTCGGCTTCCAGCACCTCCGAGCGTTGCAGGTGCCGGAACTCAATGGCCAGCCGCTCCACGGATGAGGCGACGACGCCCAGGGTCGCGAAGAACATCGCGTGACGGTCGCGCGGGATCACCTGCGTCGAGACCGGCTCGGCGGTCAGACCCATGGCCTTGGCCACATGCTCCTCCACCCGCGGGTCGACATTGGCGAAGGTGCCGATCGCGCCCGAAATGGCGCAGGTGGCGATCTCCGCGCGAGCCGCGACCAGGCGGGCGCGGGCGCGCTGGAATTCCGCGTGGGCGTAGGCGAGCTTCACGCCGAATGTCGTCGGCTCGGCGTGGATGCCGTGCGAGCGGCCGATGGTGGGCGTCATCCTGTGCTCGAACGCGCGCTTCTTCAGCGCCGCGAGCAGGCCGTCGATGTCGGCAATGAGCAGATCGGCCGCACGCGACAACTGGACCGCGAGGCAGGTGTCCAGCACGTCAGACGACGTCATGCCCTGGTGCACGAAGCGCGAGTCGGGGCCGATGAACTCGCCCAGGTGGGTGAGGAAGGCAATGACGTCGTGCTTCGTCTCGCGCTCGATCTCGTCGATCCGCGCGACGTCGAACTTCGCCTTCCCGCCCTTCTCCCAGATCGTCCGGGCAGCCTTCTTCGGGATGACGCCGAGCTCGGCCAGCGCGTCGCAGGCATGCGCCTCGATCTCGAACCAGATCCTGAACCGGGTCTCCGGCGACCAGATTGCGACCATCTCGGGGCGGCTGTAGCGCGGGATCATCGGTGGTCCTTTCTGTCTGCGCGGGCGGTAGCACGCAGGGCAGGGCGGGGCAATCGGCGGGACGGATCGCAAAGGCGCCGGTTGCGGGCGTCTGATCGTCGGACGAGGGCCTCCTCCCGTGGAACCGGGCGTCGAATGCGGCGTCTTCGCGCAGAGCGCCGAGCGCGGGGAGACAACCGAAGGACGCAGTCGAGCGGCGGTCTGTGACGATTACGTGTCTGATCCTTCTCAACGATCCGGGCCGCCGTGCGTTCTAGGGTGCGCGTCATTCGTCGCGCTGCCATGAGAGGGGCCGATCCAATGCCCAAAAAGATGCGAGCTGCCGTCTTCGTGGAACCCGGCCGGATCATCCTCGACGAGAAGCCGGTGCCCGACGTCGGCCCCACCGATGCGCTGATGCGCATCACCACGACCACGATCTGCGGCACGGATGTTCACATCCTGAAGGGTGAGTACCCGGTCGCATCCGGCCTGACGGTCGGGCACGAACCGGTCGGGGTGATCGAGAAGCTGGGCTCCGCCGTCACCGGCTACCGAGAGGGGCAACGCGTCATCGCCGGCGCGATCACGCCCAGCGGGCACAGCTATGCCTGCCTGTGCGGCTGCCATTCCCAGGACGGAGCAGGAACGAAACACGGCTTCAAGGCCATGGGCGGCTGGCGCTTCGGCAACACGATCGACGGCTGCCAGGCTGAGTACGTCCTCGTGCCTGACGCCATGGCGAACCTGAGCCCGATCCCCGATGGCCTCAGCGACGAGCAGGTCCTGATGTGCCCCGACATCATGTCGACCGGGTTTTCCGGAGCGGAACGCGGCAACGTGCGCATCGGCGACACGGTTGTGGTGTTTGCGCTCGGCCCCATCGGGCTGTGCGCCGTGGCCGGCGCGAAGCTCATGGGCGCGACGACGATCATCGGCGTCGACACTGTGGCGAAACGGCTGGAGGTCGCCCTTGCGTTGGGTGCCGACCACGTCATCGACTTCCGGGCCGCCGATCCGGTGGACGAGGTCATGCGGCTGACAGACGGACGCGGCGTCGACGTGGCTATCGAGGCGCTGGGTACGCAGGGGACGTTCGAGTCTGCGCTGCGCTGTCTGAGACCGGGCGGTACGCTCTCCAGCCTCGGCGTCTATTCCGGCGACCTGTCGATTCCGCTCGGCGCTTTCGCCGCCGGCCTCGGCGACCATACGATCATTACGACGCTCTGCCCTGGCGGGAAGGAAAGGATGCGCCGCCTGATGGCGGCAGTGGCCTCGGGACGGGCGGATCTCGGCGCGCTCGTGACGCACCGCTTCAGCCTCGACGACATCGAGAAGGCCTACGACCTGTTCTCGCACCAGCGGGATGGCGTGCTGAAGGTTGCGATCAGCCCGTGAAGGCGCGCCCGGCACGCACGACAAGGCGGCTTGGAGCAGCTGACCGGCGAAAGGCAGCATGATGGACGCTTCCGGCGCCGCCCATGTGGTCGAAGACCAGTCGGCGGTGTTCGCCTGGCTGGCCGATCCCGCCACGCACGGCGTTCCCACGCGGCGCGTCGACACGCATGGCGCCGTCGTGGTGCTGGCGGGCGAAAAGGCCTTCAAGGCCAAGCGGGCAGTACGGTTCCCCTTCATGGACTATTCGACCGTCGCCCTGCGCAGGGCCGCCTGCGAGGCGGAGGTCTCGATCAACGCGCCGCATGCGCCCGGTGTCTATCTTGGCGCCGTCCCGGTGACCCGCGATCCAGCGGGCTCCTTCGTTCTCGGCGGGTCGGACGAACCGGTCGAATGGCTCGTGGCCATGCGCCGCTTCGACGAGGACGCCACCCTCGACCGGGTGGCGGCGTGCGGCCCGCTGGACCCTGCCACGGTCGTCGCCCTCGCATCCGCCGTGGCGGCGTCTCACGAGGTGGCCCCGGTTCGCGAGGCTGGCCCGGCCATCGGGTCGCTGGCCTCCTACCTCTCGCAGAACCGCGCCGCCTTCGCGGAAACGCCGGACCTGTTCCCGGCCGATCGCGCCGAACGACTGTCGCGCACGAGCGAGGCCATGCTGGAAAGCGTCCGGCCGTTGCTCGAGGCGCGCGGAGCTGCGGGGCGCGTCAGGCGGTGCCACGGCGATCTCCACCTGCGCAACATCGTGTTGATCGACGGTCGCCCGACCCTCTTCGACGCCATAGAGTTCGACGAGGCGATCGCCACCGGCGACGTGCTCTACGACCTCGCCTTCTTGCTGATGGACCTCCTGGCGCGTGGGCAGGCGGGAGAAGCCAACGCGGTGCTCAACCGCTACCTCTGGTCGAGCGATCCCATCGATCTCGCCGGTCTCGCTGCCCTGCCGCTGTTCCTGAGCCTTCGCGCCGTCATCCGGGCGAAAGTACTGGCGGCGGGACTGTCGTCGCTGCCCGACGACGAGCGCCCAGCGGCCCGGCGGGACGTCCAGCGCTATTTCGCGCTGGCCGAGGACTTCCTGCGCGACGTGCCGCCGCGCCTGGTCGCGGTCGGAGGCCTGTCGGGAACGGGCAAGAGCACGCTCGCCGCCGCCCTCGCGCCGCACCTCGGTCGCGCGCCGGGCGCGATCCACCTGCGGACCGACATCGAGCGAAAGCGACTGTTCGGAGTACGGGACACGCATCGTTTGCCCCCCTCCGCCTATACACAGGCGGCCTCCGACGCGGTCTATGCCGTGCTCTCGCGCAAGGCGGATACGGCGCTCGCGGCCGGGTTCGCGGTCGTGGCCGACGCGGTCCATGCCCGCGCGGGGGAGCGCGACGCCATTGCGCGGGTGGCGCGAGAGGCGGGGTGCGCGTTCACCGGCCTCTGGCTCGTCGCCCCCCTCGATCTGCGTGTGGATCGTGTCGAGGGGCGTCGGGACGATGCCTCCGACGCCGACGCTGCCGTCGTGCGAAAACAGTTCGCCCCGGAGCCGTGCCAGGACGGTTGGACGATCATCGACGCGTCCGGGTCGCCTGCGCGCATCCTGGACGCCGCGCTCCGAAACTGCGCCGCCGCCGACGCAGCGGCGGGAGGAGGATGAAGTCAGGCGCGGTCGTCCGCGAGCCGGGCGTCAGCGCGCCGCCGCCGCCGCCGCCGCGCGGATGGCGGCGATGTTGGCGGCGTAAGCGGCGGCGCCATTCCTGAACACGGCGGAGCCCGCGACGAGCGCATTGGCGCCGGCGGCGGCGACGAGCGGCGCGGTCTCGGGCGTGACGCCGCCGTCGATCTCGATGTGGATCGGCCGGGCGCCGACCATGGCCTTCACGCGGCGGACCTTCTCGACGACCTCGGGAATGAAGGCCTGCCCGCCGAAGCCCGGGTTCACGGTCATGAGCAGGATCAGGTCGACGCGGTCGAGGACGTATTCCAGCACGCCCTCGGGTGTGCCGGGATTGAGCGAGACACCGGCCTTCTTGCCCAGCGCCCGGATCGCCTGCAGCGAGCGGTGCAGGTGGGGGCCGGCTTCGGCGTGGACCGTGATGATGTCGCACCCGGCCTTGGCGAAGGCCTCGAGATAGGGATCGCACGGTGCGATCATGAGGTGCGCGTCGAACACCTTCGCCGTGTGCGGACGAAGTGCCTTGATCACGTCGGGGCCGAAGGTGATGTTGGGCACGAAGTGGCCGTCCATCACGTCGAGGTGGATCCAGTCCGCTCCGGCGGCGTCGACGGCGCGGATCTCTTCGCCGAGCTTCGAGAAATCGGCGGCGAGGACGGAGGGAGCGATCAGGAGCGGCTGCGTCATCCGCGCCGCGTATCACCCCGGCCGGCCCCGCGCAATCCGGCGGGGCACGGCGTCCACGGTTCCTGCGGTCAGGCGGCCGCCGCCGTCGCCTTGCCGGTCGTCTCGGTTGCGACGTCGGTCGGAGTCAGGGCAGCTCCGCCGGAGGTGCCGTCACCCTTCCTGCCCTTCTCTTCGCGCATGGTCTGCAGCGCGAGCCTTATCTCGTCGATGGACAGCTTGCCGTCCTTGTTCTCGTCCATGCTGTTGAACAGGGCCTCAAGGCCGTCCTTCTTGGCCTCCTTGACCCGCCCCGGCGGCATTGCCGCCATGAACTCGTCCTGGCTGACGGATTCGTCGCCGTTCGCATCGAAGCGCGCGAAGACCTTCTCCATCAGCCCGCTGGCGGACTGCCCCTTCTGGCCCTGCTCCTGCAGGGCGAGCAGCGCGCCGAAGGTCTCGCGCGTGAACTCGCCTGAGCGGCCGCGCCCGCTCTCCTTCGCCTTGGCGAGGGCCTCGGCGAATTCGGTCTTGCCGATGCTGCCGCTGCCGTCCGTGTCCAGCGCCTTGAACAGTGCCTCGACATCCTTGCCGGGCTTGCCGGTCGGCATGGTTTGCCGAGCTTCCTCGGCAAAACCTGCCGGGCGCTGTGACGCCTCCGCGCTCTTGTCCGAGCGTTTCGTGATCGACTGCAGAAGGCCGAAAGCCGTTGATATTCCTGCCAAAGCGAGGGGTGCGACCATCGCGGGGCTCCTTCCGTTGGCCCTCCGCGCCGGGTGGCGAGAAGGGCGGGCTCGGAAGAGGCGTTGCAACCCCGGTGCCAGCGCCTCAGGCGGCGGTCCGCCGCAGGATGAGGCGCGCCAGCGGCCCCACGAGGAGGGGTGCGGTGTAGATGGGGAACTGGAGCAGCGCGAAGAACAGGTAGGTGTTGGGAGGGCAGGCCGCGCCCATGGCGGACACCAAAAGGCCCGTGTTGCGCATGCCTGTGCCGAGCCCCAGCACGAAGGAATCGGCGCTGCCGAGGCGCCGGCCCAGCGCGAGCATCGTGACGGCGAGACCGGCTGCTGCGATGCCCGAGCCGAGCGCGAGATAGAGCGCAGTCCGGGCAGGATCGGCCTTCGTGGCGTCGATCACGCCGTCCATCGCCGCGATGGCGAACACGAAGTAGATGATGACGTTGACCCCGTCGAGCGGGTGCCGCCAGCGCGCGAGCCTCGCGGCGCCGACGAAGCGGCGCAGGGCGAGGCAGGCGATCAGCGCGCCGCCGAGCAGCCCGAACAGGCGCAAGCCGAGGACGAAGGGATCGAGCGGCACGGCTTCGCCGGCGACGAAGCTGGCGAGCGGCGGCGCGATGAAAGGCGTCACCGCAGTCGTCAGCACGAGCAGCGCGATCGCCATGCTGTTGTCCAGCCCGAGGAGGGAGGCGTAAGCAGGCACCCCCATCAGCGGCGGCGAGGCCGCGATCAGCGCGATCCCGAGCAGCAGGCCCGGGTCGATCGAACCGCGGCCCACGACCGCAAGCGCCGCGGTGATTACGATCGGCATGGCGAGGATCGCCCAGGCTGTGGCGGTCGCCAGACGGGCCGGCTGCCGGACAACCCGCGCCACGCCGCTGAAATCGGCCCGTGCAAAGGACAGCGTGACGAAGCAGAAGATCGTGACTGGCAGGACCGGCCGGAACGTCGAAGCGAGGTCGGGCAGCGCAAGACCCACGAAGATCGAGATCGCAAAACCCGCGGCGCCGTGCTTGCCGAGAAAGGTCAGGGCGCGCAAGGCGGTATCGATGAGCAAGTCAATGGTTTCCGGCGCGGTGAAGCTGTAGGGAGGCAGGTGCGCGAGAAACGATCTTCACGCGCCAACGACTTGGGCGTGACGCGACGGGCCACCCCCTCTATCGTGGCGACAATCGAACACGGGATGGCCGAAAGCGCAATGCAACGCGATGTCTTGGTTCTGGGGGCGGGGATCGTCGGACTTTCGACGGCGCTCAAGCTGCAGGAGGCGGGGCGTTCCGTCGCCATCGTCGATCGACACGAGGCGGGGCAGGGCACCAGCTTCGGCAATGCCGGCATCATCGAGCGGGCATCGATCTGGCCCTATGCATTCCCCCGGCAGCTCGGCGACCTGCTGGCCTATGCCTTCAACCGCCGCGCCGATGCGCACTACCACCTCTCGGCTCTGCCCAGGATCGCGCCGTTTCTGGCCCGCTACTGGTGGGCGTCCGAGCCCTCGCGGCACGAGAAGTCCATGCGCGCCGCGCTCCCGCTCGTCGAGCGCTGCTTCTCCGAGCACGAGCCGCTGATCGAGGCCGCCGGCGCCGGTTACCTGCTGCGCCGGGGCGGCTGGCTGAAACTCTTTCGCACGGAAGAATCCCTGGCCGAGGCCATCGCAGCTGCAGAGCTGGTGCGGCCGTTCGGTCTGACCGTCGATCAGCTCGACGGTGCGGGCGTCGCCTCGCTGGAGCCGAACCTGTCGGAGAAGATGCTGGGCGGCTTTCACTACAAGGACCCGATCAGCGTGGCCGATCCGGCGGCGCTGTCGCGGGCCTATCTCAACCTGTTCGAACAGCGGGGAGGGGCCTTCCTCTCGGGCGAGGCCGATACCCTTCGGCAGCAGGCGGACGGCCGCTGGTCCGTCAAGACGCGCAGCGGCGCGGCCACGGGCCGCGACATCGTCGTGGCGCTCGGTCCGTGGGCCGATGCGGTGTGGAAGCCGCTCGGTTATCGCCTGCCGATGGGCATCAAACGCGGCTACCACATGCATTACCGGCCCGCCGGCAACGCGGTCCTCAATCACACCGTGCTGGATGACGATGTCGGCTACGTGCTCGCACCGATGGCGCGCGGCATCCGCCTCACGACCGGGGCCGAGTTCGCCCTGCGCGACGCGCCGCCCACGCCCGTTCAGCTCGAACGCGTGGAGCCGCTGGCCCGCAAGCTCTTTCCGCTGGAAACGCGGCTGGACGCCAAGCCCTGGATGGGGAACCGGCCTTGCACCCCGGACATGCTGCCCATCATCGGCCCCGCGCCGCGTCACAAGGGCCTGTGGTTCGCATTCGGCCATGCCCACCATGGGCTGACGCTCGGCGCCGTGACGGGCCGCCTGGTCACGGAGATGATCACGGGGGCCGAGACCTTCACCGATCCGGCGCCTTACAGCGCCGCGCGTTTCTAGTCGTCTCGCACCGCGCCGCTCAGCGCGGCTTGATGACCTGGATGTCCGCGCGCTTCCCGTTGCCGACGAAGCGCAGGTGGATTTCGCCCAGAACGTCCGCCCGGACGTCGCAGTCGATGCGGTCGAAGCGGTCCGCGCCGCGGTTGGTCTTGACCCGGCATTCGCCCGACGCGTCGTGGGTTGCGACCTCGCCGTCCTCCCGCGCGATGCGGACTGCGTCGAGATGCAGGACATAGTCCGTAGGCGATGTGCGCTCGTCGGAGCCGCCGGACAGGGCGAACAGGCCTTTGCCGAGCGGCAGGAGGAACACGCCGCGCCCGTTCGAGTATTGCTGATAGAGGACGGTCGAGCAGGTTTCAGAACGATCGCCGATGGTGAAGCTGCGGCACGTGCCGCGGATGCCGGCCACGACCGCCAGAGCGACATCGCCGTCCTGCGCCGGTACGAGCGGCGAAACGGAGGCGGTGGCCGCTGACGTCATCAGGAGGGCCGCGAACAGGAAGACAATGGGCATGGAGGAACCGCGCTGGCGAATCATCAACGACGGTCCCATGCGTCGGTTCCGGGAACAACCGGCCCGATCGCCGTGTCCACGCGCTGTTTGCCGCAGCGGCAGCCGGCCGCCCGTCATGCCCGCGCGAGATCCTCGAGGATCGGACAGTCGGGCCGGTCGTCTTCGTGGCAGTGGTCGGACAGATGCCGCAGGGCCGAAACCATCGCCTGCATCTCGGCGATCCTCTCCTCGAGAGCATGGATATGCGTGCCGGTGATCGCTTTGACTTCGCGGCTGGGGCGCGACGCATCGCGCCAAAGGCCGAGCAGGCGCTGGATCTCGTCGATGGAGAACCCCAGCTTTCGCGCGCGTCGGATGAATCGAAGGTCGTGCACGTCGCGGTGGTCGAAATCGCGGTAGCTGTTGTCCTTGCGCGGGGCCTTGGCCAGCAGGCCGATGCCTTCGTAGTAGCGGATCATCTTTGCTGTGACGCCGGAGGCCTTCGAGGCTGCGCCGATGTTCATGGACCGTCTCCCGGTTTGAGCCAGCGGTATGCTGAACCTTCCCACGGTTGGAACGTCAATAGGCCGCCGGAGGGCCGCTTGGGTCTTGACCTTGCCATGGTGGTAAGGTCGACAAGAGGCGTCATCCTGATCCAGACGGAGGCCAGACGATGGCGACCGACACGATGACGAAGCCCACACCCACGCTGATGCCGCTCGCGATCGACATCCCCGTGCGGGGCATGACCTGCGCCGCCTGCGTACGCCGCGTCGAAAAGGCCATCGCTGCCATCGACGGGGTCGAGGAGGCGACCGTGAACCTCGCGACCGAGCGGGCGCATGTTGTCCTGAGGCCGGGCGCCGCCGGCGTCGGTGACGTCGCAGCGGCGGTCCGCGAGGCGGGGTACGAGCCGGCTGAGGAGACGATCGAACTCGCGATCGCCGGGATGACCTGCGCCTCCTGCGTCGGACGCGTCGAAAAGGCGTTGGCCGCCGTGCCGGGCGTCATGGGGGCCACCGTGAACCTGGCGACCGAGCGCGCGAGCGTCCGTGTGCTCGGCGGCGCCAGTCTGGTGCCTGCGCTCGTCGCGGCGGTGGCCGGCGCGGGCTACGAGGCGACCCCCGCGCCCGCGGCGGCCGATGCACGGGCCGACGAGGCGGCCGCCAAGGACGCAGAGCAGGCATCGCTTCTGCGCGCGGTCCTCGTCTCCGCCGTGGCGACCCTGCCCGTGGCGGTGCTGGAGATGGGCACGCACTTCTTCGACGCGCTGCACGAAGCGGTCCATTCCACGATCGGGATGGGCAATGCGCGGATCCTGTCCTTCGTGCTGGCCACGATCGTGCTGTTCGGCCCGGGCCTTCGTTTTCACCGCAAGGGCTGGCCGGCGCTGTTGCGCGCCGCGCCCGACATGAACTCGCTCGTGGTCCTGGGCACGACCGCGGCCTGGGCCTTCTCGACCGTTGCCACTTTTGCAACCGGGGTGCTGCCCAGCGGGGCGGATCAGACCTATTTCGAGGCGGCAGCTATCGTCGTGACGCTGATCCTGCTCGGACGCTGGTTCGAGGTGCGCGCCAAGGGCCGCACGAGCGAGGCGATCAGGCGGCTGATGACGCTGCAGGCCCGCACCGCACGGATACTGCGCGACGGAGTGGAGCAGGACGTGGACATCGCCACGGTGCGCCCGGGCGACACGGTCGTGGTCAGGCCGGGCGAGCGCATTCCGGTCGACGGCGAGGTGATCGACGGCGAGAGCTTCGTCGACGAAGCGATGATCACGGGCGAGCCCGTTCCCGCGCACAAGGCGGTCGGCGATGCCGTAACCGGCGGCACCGTCAACGGGGTCGGCGCCTTCCGCTTCACGGCGCAGCGGGTCGGGGCAGACACGCTGCTCGCGCAGATCGTGCGGACGGTGGAGGCGGCGCAGGGCTCGAAGCTTCCCATCCAGGCGGCTGTGGACCGGGTCACGCTCTGGTTCGTGCCCGTGGTGATGGCCATCGCGGCGCTCACCTTCCTCGCGTGGCTGGTGTTCGGACCGTCGCCAGCGCTGTCTTACGCCCTCGTTCATACGGTCGCGGTCTTGATCATCGCCTGTCCTTGCGCGATGGGACTGGCGACCCCGACGTCGATCATGGTCGGTTCCGGCAAGGCCGCGGAGCTGGGCGTCCTGTTTCGCCGCGGCGATGCATTGCAGTCGCTGCGCGACGCGACCGTCATCGCCCTGGACAAGACCGGCACGCTGACGCGAGGCCGGCCGGAGGTCACGGATCTCGTCGTTCAGGAGGGTTTCAGCGAGGAGGAGGTGCTGGCGGTCGTGGCCTCAGCCGAAGCGCGCTCCGAGCACCCGGTTGCGGTGGCCGTGGTCGAGCAGGCGAGGGCGCGCGGCCTGTCGCTGGTGGAGCCGGAGGCCTTCGAGGCTGTCGCAGGCTGGGGCGTGACGGCACGGGTGAACGGCCGCGCGGTTGCGGTCGGCACGCATCGGCTGATGGACAAGCTCGGCATCGCGGTCGGCCCGGCGTCCGGAGAAGCCGAGCGGCTCGCCGACGCGGCGCGCACGCCGCTGTTCGCCGCGATCGACGGCCGCCTTGCCGCCGTCTTCGGCGTCGCGGACGCCGTCAAGGACACGTCGCCGGCCGCGCTCGCGGCCTTGCGCGCCATCGGCCTGAAGGTGGTGATGATCACGGGCGACACGCGCCGCACGGCGGATGCCGTCGCGCGCGACCTCGGCATCGACGAGGTCATCGCCGAGGTCCTGCCCACCGACAAGGCCGAGGTGGTGAAGCGCTTGCAGCAGGGTGGAGCGGTGAAGGTGGCCTTCGTCGGCGATGGCATCAACGACGCGCCGGCCCTGGCGCAGGCCGATGTCGGCATCGCCATCGGAACCGGCACGGATGTCGCCATCGAGGCCGCCGACGTGGTCCTGATGTCAGGCGACCTGCGCAATGTCGCGAATGCCATCGCGTTGTCGCAGGCCACGATCCGCAACATCCGGCAGAACCTCGCCTGGGCCTTCGGCTACAATATCCTGCTCATTCCGCTCGCCGCGGGCGTGCTGCAGCCGGGCTTCGGGATCAGCCTGTCGCCGATCCTGTCGGGCCTCGCCATGGCGTTCTCGAGCGTCAGCGTGGTGACGAACGCGTTGCGGCTGCGCCGCTTCGTGCCGCCGCTCAAGGCGGGCTGAGGCTTCGTCAGGCGCGAGCGGCCTCGCCGGCAAGGGCTGTGAGGCCGGCGCGGTCGACGACCTCGATCTGCCCCCGCCCCAGCGCTACGAGGCCGCGCCGTTCGAAGTCCTTGAGGTGACGGCTCACCACCTCGCGCGCCGTGCCGAGGTCGGCCGCGATGGCCTGGTGCGTCTGGACCAGGGCTCCCCGAGCGGCGTGCGCGACGAGGTGATGGGCGAGACGCCGGTCGATGCGGGTCTCCAAAAGGTCCTCGACCAGCATGACGAGGTCCACGAGGCGCGAACCGTAGACGCCGAACATCCAGGCGCGGAAAGGAGCATCCTCGCGCAGAAGGCGCTGGACCTGGCCGGCGCCGAGGAAGACACCCTCGACGTCGGTCTCGGCGACGCCCTCGGCAGGATAGACACCGTCGGTCATGAGGCATTGCGTGGAGAGAACGCAGGCGACGCCGGCGCTCACACGATAGAGGGTGATCTGCCGCCCGGTCTCCGACACGAGCTGAACGCGCACGGAGCCGGAGCGCACGAGCAGAAGCCCGCTGCACACGTCGCCCGGGCGGAACAGCACTGTTCCTGCGCCGAAGTGGACGGGCGTCCCGGCTGCAAGCACTGCATCGGGATGGGTCAACACATCGTTCGTCGCCAAAGGTCCAGTTCCTTCTGCGTTCTGCGCCGGAAGGATGGACGCGTTCGGCCGGCCTGTCAGCGCCAATGTCGGAACCTGCTGGCAGCGCGGCCTCAGAAGGGTAGGCCGACGTAGTTCTCGGCGAGAGATGCCCGCGCGACCTCCGACGTCTCGAGATAGGCGAACTCGGCGTCCTGCATCTTCCGGTCGAAGGGGCCGTGCTGGTCGAAGCGGTGCAGCAGCGTCGTCATCCACCAGGAAAAGCGTTCCGCCTTCCAGATGCGGGCCAGCGCGCGGCGGGAATAGCGGTCGAGTTCGCCATCGTCGCGCGATTTGAACCAGGAAGCCAGCGCCTCGGACATGTAGTGGACGTCGCTCGCCGCGAGGTTCAGGCCCTTCGCCCCGGTGGGCGGAACGATGTGGGCGGCATCGCCGGCGAGGAGGAGCCGGCCGAAGCGCAGCGGTTCGGCGACGAAGCTGCGCAGGGGGGCGACGGACTTCTCGATGGACGGGCCGTTGACGACGCGGGCGGCCGCCTCGGGATCGAGCCGCCGTCGCAATTCGTCCCAGAAAGCGTCGTCCGACCACGCGGCCGCGTCTTCCTCGGCGGCACATTGCACGTAGTAGCGGCTGCGGGTCTGCGAGCGCATCGAGCAGAGGGCGAAGCCGCGCTCATGGCCGACATAGATCAACTCGTGCGAGCATGGGGGGACATCTGCCAGGATGCCGAGCCAGCCGAAGGGATAGACGCGTTCGAAGGTGGAGAGCGCCCCCTCCGGCACGCTGGCCCGGCTCACGCCATGGAAGCCGTCGCAGCCGGCAATGATGTCGCATCGGACTGAGCGTGAATG
>JAIYAB010000328.1 GCA_027489275.1 Hyphomicrobiales bacterium | reverse complement strand
TGGGCCGAGGCCTTGACCGAGGCCGCGAGCTCTTCCGTCGTGGCGGCGGTCTCTTCCAGCGAGGAGGCCTGCTCCTCGGTGCGGCGTGAGAGATCGTCAGCCCCGGCGTTGATCTCGCGGGCTGCGCCGGAGACGTCGATCGCGGTGGTCTGGATCGTCGCCACAGTGTCCGAAAGCTTCAGGATCGTATCGTTGAGCCCGCTCTGCAGCTGACCGAAGACGCCTTCGTAGTCGGCGTCGATGGTGCGTGTCAGGTCGCCGCTCGAGACGGCGGCGAGGGTCGTGGCGAAATCGTTCATCACGGTCTCGACCGTCTCGGACACGCGGTTCAGGCCGCCGGCGATCTCGCGGACGAAGCCGGCCTTGCCCTCGACCGGGATGCGGCTGGAAAAATCGCCCCGGCTCGCGGCGCTGACGACGCCGGCCACCTCGGCCTCGGCCTCCAGCTCGGCCGTCACGTCGCGCCACTCGAGGGTGTGGCCGATGCGGTCCTTCTGCGCGTTCTGGATGTAGGCCATGTCGACCAGGATCGTGCGGCCTGCCACGACGTAGCGCACCTTGCGGGTGACGCCGTTGTCGCTGATCAGGTCGCGCTTCAGCGCCCCGTTGGTGCGGTAGCAATCGATGTGCTGGCCCTTCATCCCCTCGATCGTGAAGGAGGGGTTGGCGGAGCGGAACGTCGGCTCAAGCTCCCGGAGGAGGCGGCCGAGCGCGCTGCTCGTGTAGATGATGCGCTCCTCGGGATCGGTGATCATCAGCATGGTCGGCGAACCGTCGAGCGCCGCCAGCGTCAGGGTCTGCTGCGCGCCGAGGCCCTGGAACATCTTCAGGGCGCGGGCGATCTCGCCCATCTCGTTGCGATTGCCGGTGTACGGCACCTCCTGCTTGTAATCCCCGCCCTGGAACCCGCGGATCACATCCGTGAGCTGCGCGACGGGCCGCTGGATGGTGCGGGCGAACAGCACGGCCAGAACGAGCACGATCAGGATGCTGAGGCCGGCCATGCCGAGGTTGCGGGCGAGCTCGCCGCGGAACTTCGAGATCCGCGCCTCGAGGACCTGGATGAGCGCCTTGTCCGTCTTCTCGGCGACGATTTCGAGATCGCTCATCAGCGCATCGAAGGTGGTCCTGAGCGCCTGGCGGTCGGCGGCGGTTGCGGCGACGCCCGTTTCGGCCTTGCGCATCAACGCCTCGCCGGCGGTATCGAAGGTGTCCACCCGCTGGGCGAAGGATGCCGACAATTGCTTGAGGTCGCTCGCCATCTGCCGGTCGGCGGTCTGGTCGAGGGCCGTGGCGTAGGCGGCCTTGGCGCCCGTGATGGCGTCGTCGAGGCTGCTCATCGCACGACTCATGGCGCCGTAGTCGGCGATCGACGCGGTCCCGCGCGATACGACGCTGTCGGCGACGGCCAGGAACTCGGACGATGCGCTGACGATGAGCGGGAAGCGCGAGGCGATGACGTCGATCAGGTAGTAGGAGTCGATGTCGGGATCGAGGGTCAGGTTCGAGCCGTCCGCCACCTTGCGCATCGCAAGCTGACCCGCCGCAAGCGCAGCCACCGACTTGCCGGAGCCGAGCGCCTTGACGAACTCGCCGACCGCCTCCTGGCTGCCGAAGGCCGCATCGGCCGCGGCGGCATGGCCACGCAGGGCGGCGGCCGCGGCGGTCATGCGCGCCGCATCCCCGGAGGCCGCCGCCGCATAGGCGTTCCAGATCTTGTCGAGGTAGACGCTTCCGGCGATTTCCTTGCGCGCGAACGCCTCGTCCTTCATGACCTGCGAAACGTATATCCAGGTCAGCAGGGCGAGTGGCGCAGCAACGAGAGCCAGAAGTATGGCAATCTTGGCGCCGATGTTCAGGTCCAGAAGCCGGCGGACCGCAACGGTGTCGTTCTTCATCCCTATATCCTCTGCGTATCGAAGACGTCGCAGCCCAAGGCGCGGCGTGAGCGCTGGGAGATCGAAACAAACACCCAGGCGAGTGGATTGCTTGCTATACAGGTTTGAATAAACATCGGTTAAGGCGACCGCCGAAACAGGCCAATCCCGCCCTTATCGGTGGTAATGTTTTTCGTTACAGACCTGCACGCCCCGGAACCTTCAACCGCAAATGACAGCGGCGGCGCGGCGGGAACGGAAAGTTTACGGTACCGGCGTAGCGTCCTCCGATCGCTCCCGCCCGGCGGACCTCATGTATCGCGTCGAATACCACCGCCTCCGCTTCCTCGTCGTCGACGACAACACCTACATGCGGCGCATCGTGAAGACGCTGCTGCACGGGTTCGGCGCGCGCGAAGTGTTTGAGGCGGAGGACGGCGCGGCCGCGCTCGACGCGTTCGCCTCCCATTACCCCGACATCGTGTTCACGGACTGGGAGATGCCGCTCATCAACGGCATCGACATGGCCAAGCTGATGCGCTGCTCGGACAACAGCGTGAACCCCTACGTGCCGATCATCATGGTGACCGTCCATTCGGAGCGGCACCGGGTGATCGAGGCGCGCGACGCCGGCATCACCGAGTTCCTGGTCAAGCCGCTGTCGGCGCAGGTGATCCACCAGCGCGTGCTGAACGTGATCGCTCAGCCGCGTCCCTTCATCCGTACGGCGACCTATTTCGGGCCCGACCGGCGGCGGACGAAGGCGGCCGAGTACAATGGTCCGGAGCGCCGCTCCGGCGGAAGCGCAGAACTCATCGCGCCGCGCAAGCTGGCCGCCGGGCTCGTGCAGGAGGGATGAGCGAGATGAAGAAGCTTGACAGCCTCGAGCCGCAGCGCACCGTCCATTCCGACCACTCCGTGATCGTCCCGCCCAACACGCTGCGCGCCAAGGCGCTGGTCCGCGTGAAGAAGGGACAGGCCGAGATCGACGAGATGGTCGCGCGCGCCGATCGCGCGCTGCAGTCGCTCGCTCCCAGCTTCACGGAATGGATGAACAACGAAATCCTGCGTCTCTTCGAGGCCATGGACCAGTTCGAGCAGAGTGACCAGGGCGACGAGGCGTCGAAGTCCTTCTTCATCGTCGTCCATGACGTCCGCGGCCAGGCGCTGCAGTTCGGCTATCCGCTGGCCGGCCAGATGGCCGGCGGCCTCTGCGACCTCATCGAGCACCGCGGCGAGGCGCCGATCCCCGCCGTCATCATGCGCCGCTACGTTGAGGCCATCGCGTCCATCGTCAGGACGGGCATCCGCGACGAGGCGAATGCTCTCGCGGTGGAACTCGCCCGCACCCTCGCCAAGGTGGTGACGGAGTACCGGACGCGCGTCGCCGAAGGCCGCGGCGTCGCCCTTCGCGTCGCCGGAGACGGCGCCGCTCGCTGATGCGCCGGCGCGCGACGTCCGACGCAGCAAACGCAAATGATATCTTAACGGTGCGCAATCTACGATTGCAGAGCCTGCACCATGAGGCTCTTGCATCGGAGGTGCCGTTTTGAGTTTCGACCGCTCCCGTCCCGTCCTCGTCGTCGACGACAACTTCGCGATCATCCGCATCGTGAAGACGCTGCTCGAGGCGCAGGGCGTGCGCGAGGTCGACGGCGCGGGCAGCGGACCGGAGGCGATCCGCCTCCTGTCGAAGAAGCCCTACGGCCTGGTGATCTCGGATTTCTTCATGATGCCGATGAACGGCATCGACCTGAAGCTCGTGATGGACCGCCGTCCGGACTGGAAGCGCATCCCCTTCGTCATCATGACGACGAAGGAGGAAACCTACGACCGCACCAAGTTCGACCGCGCGCGCATCGGCCGCATCCTTCTCAAGCCGTTCACGGCCGAGACGCTGGTCGGCGAGTGCGATCGCGCCGCGGCCGAGCTGGCGATGATCTGAACGGCCAACGCCTCAGGCGTCGTAGCCGTGCTCGCGCACGATGGCGTGCAGGTCGAGCAGGGCCACCACCTCGTCTCCCTTCACCAGCAGCCCCTGCAGTACGTCGTCCCCATCGCCGGCCACGTCCGGCGCGGGGCGCAGGTCGCTTGCCACGATGTCGACGATGTCGGACACCGCATCCACGAGGATGCCGCCGTACCGCTCGCCGAGATCGAGCACGATGACCACCGAGGAACGAGACATCTGCGACGGCCCCAGCCCGAGGCGCTGGCGCAGGTCGTAGACGGCGATGATGGCGCCGCGCAGGTTGATCACGCCCAGAACGTGGGCGGCCGCGTTCGGCAGCGGAGTCGTCGGCTGCCAGCCCTTGATCTCGCGGACGGAGCTGACATCGACGCCGAAGGACCGCCCGTCCACCCGGAAGGTGACGATCTGCTGCGGCCTGCCGGCTACCACGGCCTGCCCGGG